>JBMUAP010000200.1:0-6000 GCA_049454155.1 Blastocatellia bacterium | reverse complement strand
TGCCTACGCGCGCACCCGGGTCGCGCCCGAGGTGGCGAGGACCGAGCTGCCCAGTGCGTGGGGCGAGGTGTGGCGCGGACTGGGCGAGCCACACCGTGCTGCATTTCGCGACGCCACCGCGCTGGCGACGACTGGGGGCACTGGCGCTGCCGCTGCTGATCCTGGTTCCCTGGGTCTGGCAGGGGACGCTCTGGGATTCGCTGCACTATGATCCGCGGGGGGGCTTCTCGATCGGGGTGACGTGGCAGGCGTGGGTCTTCGGAGGGTGGAACTACCTGCTGCTCTCGCTGGGGTTGATCGAGCTGGTCGGCAAGCTGAAGCGGTACCGTGGGACGTTGCAGGGGATGCAGATCCAGTCGGTCCTCGCCTCGGTCATCCTGACGGGGTGGCTGCTCTTCCTGGTCGCCAATGTCCTGCCCCTGCTGGGGCACTACCAGGGATTGCCCTTCACCTCGTTGATCATTCTCATGGGAGCGCTGATCTATGCCTATGCGATCAGCAACTTCCAGCTCTTCTCGTTGCAGACGGCGCTGGATCAACTGCGCCTCTTCCCGTTGAGCTACAAGGTGGCGATTGCGGTCGCCTCGACGGGCGTGCTGGGGTTCCTGATCGTGCAGGTCCCGGTGGCCGTCTGGGCCCTGGGAGGAACCCGGGAGGAGATGATCCGCTTCATCGTCTTCAGCACGATCTCGGGGATGATCCCGTCCTTGATTCTGGTGCTGGTGATCGTACGGATTCTCTCCCGGCCCCTGCGGGAGTTGACCGAGCTGGCCCTCTCCGTCTCGCGGGGCAATTATGGAGCAGAGACGGCGATGGTCTCGAACGACGAGCTGGGGGTGCTGGCGTCGAGCTTCAACGTCATGAGCCGCAAGATGGCTGGGGATATTGCCCAGCTCAAGGAGATGAACCAAGCAATGATCCAGGCGGAGAAGCTGGCGGTCGCCGGGACGATGGCGACGAGCATCGCGCATGAGGTCAACAATCCGCTCGCCTCGATCTCTTCCCTGGTCCAGTCGCTGATGCGCGAGGAGACAGAGGAGAAGAAGCAGGAGAGACTGCGGCTGATGCTGGGGCAGATCAACCGGATCTCCCGCGTTTCGCGGGACCTCATGGAGCTGGCGCGGCCGAAACGGCCGCAGTGGCGGGCGACAGACCTCAATCAACTGATCCGCAAGAGCCTGGAGCTGGCAGGGTATGATAAGCGCTTCCGGCGGCTGACGATCACGACAGAACTGGAGCCCTCGCTCCCCCTGCTCATGCTCGACCCGGACAGAGTGCAGCAGGTGCTGCTCAACCTGCTGCTTAATGCCCGCGACGCCATCGCCGAGGAGCGGGAGGACGGCCAACTCCTGGTTCGTTCGCGCTTCGATGGAGAGGGAGTGGCGATCTCGATCGAGGACAATGGATCGGGGATTCCGCCGGAGATCCTTCCGGTGATCTTCGATCCATTCTTTACGACCAAGGGGAAGGGGCAAGGGACGGGGCTCGGACTGGCGGTCTGCCTCAACTTGGTGACGGCGATGGGAGGCACGATCTTGGCGGCGAATCGCGAACAGGGATCGTGCTTTGTCCTCCGCTTTCCAAGGGCTGACGGGGTGCCCCCAGACGGACAGCCCCAGACATCCCGGAAGGAGACAGATTGATCACCGCACAATCGACCCTGCTGATCGTCGAGGACGAGGACATCATGCGGGGCATTCTCGCCCAGTTGATGACGGAGGCGGGGTTTCGCGTCCTCGAGGCGGCGACGGCCGAGGAGGCGATCGACCTCTTCGCGGCAGAGTCGCCGGCGCTGACGATCACCGACATCGAGCTGGGGGGGATGAACGGGATCGAGCTGCTCGACCGGATCAAGCAGCTCGACAGCGAGGCGCTCGTCATCATGATCACCGCCTACTCCTCGGTCGACACGGCGATTGCCGCCCTGCGCAAGGGTGCCTACGACTACATCACCAAACCCTTCATCAACGAAGACATCCTCCAGACAGCGCGTAATGCCTTGCGCCAGCGCGATCTCTTCCGCGAGAACCGCTACCTGCGGCGGGAGCTGCAGCAACGCTACCACTTCGAGAACATCATCGGGCGCTCCGACGCGCTGACGGCGATCTTCAAGCTGGTCGAGAAGATTGCCAACACGACCAGCAGCGTGCTGATCCAGGGAGAGTCGGGGACGGGCAAGGAGCTGATCGCGCGGGCGATCCACTACGGCTCGGCGCGGGCCGACGCGCCGTTCGTCGCGATCAACTGCGCCGCCTTGCCGGAGAGCCTGCTCGAATCGGAGCTGTTTGGATACGTGAGGGGGGCCTTCACCGGGGCCAACGCCAACAAGACGGGGCTCTTCAAGACCGCGGATGGGGGGACACTCTTTCTCGACGAGATCAGCGAGATGCCGGCGAGCCTCCAGGTCAAGCTGCTGCGGGCCCTGCAGGAGCGCGAATTTCTGCCGCTCGGGACGACCCGCCCGGTCAGCTTCGACGCGCGACTGATCGCCGCGACCAACCGGAATCTGGAGGACGAGATCGAGAGTAACCGGTTTCGCGAAGACCTCTACTACCGGCTGAGCGTCTTCAGCCTGACCCTGCCCCCCTTGCGGGAGCGACGCGAGGACATCCCACTGCTGATCCGCTTCTTTGTCGAGAAGTTCTGTCGGCTGCTCAACGTCCCGCCCAAGACAGTCTCGGAAGAGGCGATGCAGGCGATGATCAACTACGAGTGGCGCGGAAATGTGCGCGAGTTGCAGAACGCCATCGAGCGTTCGGTGACCTTGAGTGACGAACGGATCGAGCGCAGCCACCTGCCGCAGAAGGTGATCGAATCGGCACCGGCCCCGCTCGACCGGACAGACCAACTCCTGACCTTGGAGGAGCTGGAGCGAAGGCATATCCTGGGGACGCTACAGCGCGTCGCCGACGATAAGGCGGCGGCGGCGGCGCTGCTCGGAATCGATCTCTCGACGTTGTACCGCAAACTGAAGCGGTACGGAACTTAAAGAACGCGCGCCGGTCGTCGATCGACTGGGCGCTTATGGATTGGAAGGAGATGGGTGTGGAAGGCTCTTGGAAGAGAGTGGAGCGGGCGCTGCTGAGCGTCTCGGACAAGACGGGATTGGTTGAGTTTGCGACGCGGCTGGCGGCGCACGGAGTCGAGTTGATCTCGACGGGAGGAACGGCCAGCCTCCTGCGGCAGAGCGGGTTGACGGTGCGGGATGTCTCGGAGCTGACAGGCTTTCCAGAGATGCTCGATGGGCGGGTCAAGACGCTGCACCCGCGCGTCCACGGGGGGCTGCTCGGGATTCGGGCCAACGCCGAGCACCGCGCCCGGATGGAGGAGCACGGGATCGTCCCGATCGACCTCGTCGTCGTCAACCTCTATCCCTTTTTGCAGACGATTCGCAAACCGGGCGTGACGCTCGAAGAGGCGATCGAGAACATCGACATTGGCGGACCGGCGATGATCCGCTCCGCCTCGAAGAACCACGCCGACGTCGCGGTGGTCGTCGATCCGGCGACGTATGGTGAGGTCGCGGCGATGCTCGACGCCCACGACGGGTCCCTCTCCCACGCGCTGCGCTACCGGTTGGCCCAACAGGCCTTCGCGCATACGGCGGCCTATGATGCCGAGATCGCGGGGTATCTCGCGGGGCGCGAGCCGGCCGAGGCCTCGACAGAGCTGCCCGCGCGCATCGAGCTCTCGCTCCAACGGACGGCCGTTCTGCGCTACGGCGAGAACCCGCACCAGCGGGCGGCCCTCTACCAAGTCGCGGGTCAGACGGAGAGTGGGGTCGCCACCGCGGAGCAGCTCCAGGGCAAGGAGCTCTCCTACAACAACCTGCTCGACAGCGACGCGGCCTGGGATCTCGTCCGCGAGATCCACCAGATGAATCTCCGCGAGGCGCGGGCCGCTGGCGCGATCGAGCCGCACGACCTGCCCCAGACCTGCGCGATCATCAAGCACACCAACCCCTGCGGCGTCGGCCTCGCCTAGAGTGCCGTCGAGGCCTTCCAGAATGGCAAGGCGACCGATCCGGTCTCGGCCTTCGGGGGGATCATCGCCTTTTCCGGAACGGTCGATGGAGCGGCCGCCAGCGAGATCGCCGAGATGTTTGCCGAGGTGATCCTCGCGCCGGACTTCACCGACGAGGCGCGGTCGATCCTCGCGGCGAAGAAGAACCTGCGCGTCCTGCGGATGGGGCCGCCGGCAGCCTTCGCCGAGACGCTCGAAATGCGGCGCATCGGGGGCGGGGTGCTGGTCCAGGAGAAGGATCGGGAGCTCCTCGACGAGGAGAAGTTCGTCATCGTCAGCGACCGCAAGCCGACGCAGGCGGAGCTGCGCGGACTGCGGCTCGGCTGGGCGATCTGCAAGCACGTTAAATCGAACGCGATCGTCTATGCGGCAGAGCATCAACTGGTCGGGGTCGGTGCCGGGCAGATGTCCCGGATCGACTCGGTGCGGATCGGGGCGATGAAGGCCCGCCTGCCTGTCAAGGGGAGCGTTCTGGCTTCTGACGCCTTCTTCCCCTTCCGGGACGGGCTGGATGAGGCAGCGGGCCACGGCATCACCGCCGTCATTCAGCCGGGAGGCTCCGTCCGGGACCAGGAGGTGATCGAGGCCGCCAATCAGCACAACCTCGCGATGATCTTCACCGGGATGCGCCACTTCCGCCATTGAGCGGAGTGGTGCGGCGGGAGGGCGGGCCGATGTGGATGTGGGCCCCGGTCGCCGAGCCGGGAATCGCGCCGCGGATGGCGATGAACGAGAGCCCTTCCGATTGCAGATAGCCGAGGAGGGCCTGCCCCTCCTCGCTGTCCGGATGGAGCGCAACGTCGATCGCCTCACGGTGATCGAAGCCGAGGTGCTGGTGGGTCTCGGTCTGGCCGATCGCGCTGACCGGCAGTGGCTTGGCGAAGCGCAGCCGGAAGAAGGAATCGACCCGGGTCCAGTCGCTCATCGCCCACTTGGTCGATCCAACGAAACGGAAGAGACGCCCGCCCGATTCCGCGCTCCCGATCGTGGGGGCGGGGAGTCGGGCGAGCTGATCGCTGAGCTGAACCTCGGCGACGAGATGGTCGAGCGAGTCGAGCTGGCGCGCCGTCTCGGCTTGGCGCCCGAGCGCTGTCTGGAGGGCCAGCTCGCTCGTCTCCAGTTGCCGTCGGGCGATCAACCCCATCCCGAGGAGCTGTCGGTGGCGCTCGACCAGGGCCTGGGCCCGCTCAGCGTCCTCCCGCTGGAGGATGAGCAGCCGCTCAAGGCTCTGCCGGTAGGTCTCGGAGGCGGCCAAGAGTCGGGCCCGTGACTCCTGGGCGAGACTTGCCGCGGGCGGTGACTGCGCACCGAGACTCAACGCCCAGAGGGGGAGCATGACCACTGCCAGCCAACTCCGCGTCCACACCGCCACGGACCGCCGATCTCTCCCAGACTTGATTCCGCTCTGACGCTGCCCTCTGCCCTCAACCGTCCGCACCGCGCCCTCCTCTTCGTGAACCTCTGCCAGCGACCTCCAGGAATTGCCAAAGGGCTATTATGACCAATCCACTGCGCCAGTGGAAACGGCTCCCCCCTGCCCTCTCGAAAAAGTGGCCGTGCTCACCGTCGACGCGTCGCGAGGACGAGGCGTGCGTAGAGCCCGGGGAACCAGCGCTTGAGATAGACGGCGAGGACCTCGACCCGGCCGATCAGCACCTCTGACTTCCCGCGGAGAATCGCCGTCAAGATCTTCTCGGCACAGACCTCCGGCGGCAACCCCCGCTCCTGGAGGCGATCCATCTGGCCGTGCTTCGTACCACTGCCCGTCAAGGCGTGCAGGCTGATCTCGGTCCGAATGTAGCCCGGACAGACCATCAGCACTCGCACCTGACGATCATGGACCTCGGCGCGCAGCGAGTCGAAGTAGCCGTGGAGGGCGTGCTTGGAGGCGGCATAGGCCGAACGCAACGGCGTGTCGAGATACCCCATGAGGCTGCTGACCACCACCAACTGACCGCGACGACGAGCGAGCATTGA
>JBMUAP010000199.1:0-6014 GCA_049454155.1 Blastocatellia bacterium | reverse complement strand
GACGTCACACGCCTGGAAGTAGACCTTGAGTCCTGCCGACCGTGGGGTTGGCGAGGGGGCCCCTTCGGCGACCACCGCTAATTGAAAGTCGACCTTCCCCTCGAAGGTCTCGGTCATGAAGGGGGGCTCTCCCGGCATCGAGAAGTTGGGATCGGGGGCGACACGGGGTTTGGGCTGCGTCGGGGGAGAGAGCAGCCGGAGTGGACCTCCCTCCTCGAGCGTGATGCGGGTCGGTCTCGGACCGCCGGATGGCTGGCTGAGCGAGTAGAGGTGCCAGCCGGGATCGATCGTTGCGGTGAGAACAATGCGGGCCTTCTCTCCTGCCCGGACCGATGTCGGCTCGATCCGGGCGCTGAAGCGGACTGGGTTGAGACCCTGTGCCAGGGCCGGCGTCAGGCCACTCACCATTGCCAGCAGCAGAATCCAGACATATTGTTGGATCGACCTCTTTCCCGTTCCCCTCTGCTTCGCGCTCATCCGTCTCCCTTTCTCTTCGTTGCCCTGCGGTGATCAGGCTGGTCTCTCGCCTCTTAAATCTCAGAGAGTAGCTGGAATCCGCCCCCCGCTTCAACCAGAGAGCTGGTTCTCAGCCCGGATGGGCAAAAAAGAAGAGCCCCCCTCTCTGCCGGGGGGCTTTGATCAAAATTGCCTCTACCTTGATGATCGGACCGTTTCCTGCGAAGACGAATGGCCTCGGCTCAAGCGAGAGAGCCAGACGAAAGCGCGCTAGAGATTGACGTAGTTGGGGCCGCCCCCTCCCTCGGGGGGGACCCAATCGATGATTTGATAGGGGTCCATGATGTCGCACGTCTTGCAGTGGACACAGTTGGAGAAGTTGATCTTGGGGCGCCGTCCTCCGTCGACCTCCTCGATCTCGTAGACCGCCGCGGGACAGAAGTACTGGCAGGGGTTGCCGTACTCGACGGTGCAGCGGTTGAGGCAGAGATCAGGTTCGAGGATCCGCAGGTGAGGAGGTTGGTCCTCGCTGTGCTCGGTTCCAGAGCGGTAGACGTCGGTCACCTTGTCGAAGGTCAGCTGGTTGTCCCATTTGTCCGGAGGCGCCTGGAGGTACTCACCGGGCTGTTGCGGACGGCGCTGGAAGACGTGGAGCTTCTTGAGGTGCTCGTGGCCCGCCTCGACAGCGAGATCGCCTAGCAGGCCGAACCCGCGGGTCAGATATTGGAATCCGTTCTCGACCAGTCCCCACCAGCGACCGTGCCGGAAGGCTTGGTGAGAGTTCCGCACCTCGTAGAGTTCCTCGTAGACGTAGCTACCCCGGACCTTCTCCTCGAAGCGGCGCAGTTGGGCTTCGTCGAAGCGATTGGCGAGGAGCGCCTCGAAGATCGCCTCGGCGGCGAGCATCCCCGACTTCATCGCCATGTGGATGCCCTTCAGCTTCTGGGAGTTGAGGAAGCTCGCCGTGTCGCCAATCATCAAGAACCCATCCCCGAAGTATTTGGGCTGCGAGAGGAGCCCTCCCTCGGGGAGGCTCTTGGCGCCGTAGTGGAGCATCCGTCCGCCTTCGAGGAGTTTGGCAATCGCCGGGTGCTGTTTGAACTGATTGAAGAGGCGGTGAGGATCTGTGAAAGGGTCCCGGTAGTCGAGACCGACGACCAGCCCAATGTCGAGCAGGTCGTTCTGCATTCCATAGACGAAGCTGCCCCCAAAGATCTCGTTCGGAAGAGGGTAACCCAGGGTGTGCATGACGAAGCCGGGGGTGACCCTGCCCTTGGGGAGTTCCCAGATCTCTTTGACACCGATGGCATAGACCTGTGGGTTGCGCCCCTCGTCGAGCCCAAGACGGGCGATATGCTTCTTGGCGAGGGAGCCGCGCGAGCCTTCGCCGAGGACGGTCACCTTGGCGAAGATGTCCGCGCCGGGCTGGTAGTTCTCGCGAGGGTGTCCTTCCCGGTCAATGCCCCGGTCAGAGGTCCGCACGCCGATCACGCGGTTCTGCTCTTCATAGAGAAGCTCGGCGCCCGGAAACTCTGGGAGGAGCATGACGTCTGCTGCCTCGACGATCGGGCCCATCCAGCGAATCAATTTGTTGAGCGAGACAACATACTTCCCGTGATTGTTGAGAGGGGGAGGGATGATCGGCAGCTTCCACTTGCCCCGCTTGGTCAGGAAGGAGACATCCTCGACCGTCACCGGCGCTTCGATCGGTGCCCCGCGCTCTTTCCAGTCCGGCATCAGTTCGTCAAGGGGGCGCATGTCCATGACCGCACCCGAGATGGCGTGCGATCCGATCTCCCCCCCCTTCTCGATGACCGCGATCGAGAACTCTCCCAACCCATTCCCATTGGCGGTCTGGTTGTACCGCTCGATCATTTGGCGTAGATGATAGGCCCCGGCGAGCGAAGCCGGACCCGCTCCCACGAAGAGGACATCCACTTCCAATGTGTCTCGCTCTACCTGCTCCATACAGATCCTCCGGTTTTGGCAGCACGGCACTTCTGCCTCTCGTTCGATTACTTGGCTGGACTTGTCGCCGCTGGGGGCGTCTCCTTTGGCGGCGCGTCGAAGGGGAGAACCTCCGGAATGACACGGACGCCTGTCGTCAGCTTGAGAGGGTACTTCCCGCCCATCGGATAGGTCATCTCAAGGAAGTAGGCGGTCCAGCCACTCGCCGGCTTGGTCACCCGGCCCAAGTAGACGCCCTCCCGCTCGGCGGTCACGACCTCGCTGGTGAAGGCCTTCCCGATGATGTCCAGCCGGAAGTCCCGCGCCTTGGGATTGGTGGCCTGCCAGAGCCGCACCTCGGTCGGCTGCGTCTTTGTCTGCAGCCGGATTGTTCCATCCGGCTCCATCGACCAGCGATACTGTGGGCGTGGGACTCCGCGCAGCACCGCATCGTAGAAGGCATCGAGCGTCTGCGGGGCGTCCGAGAAGTTGAGGTCGTGTTTGGTGTTGGGGACGTAGCGCAGATGCTTCTCTCCTTGCAAGTCGTGGTAGTAGAACTGCCAGGAGTCCGGGAGGAAGAACTGGTCCCCGGTCGAGTTGACGATCAGCTTGGGCATTGTCAGCCGGTCGCGGTACTGGTACGGATCCTCGATCTCCATCAGGGCCCGGTACTGCGGCGTGCCACTCCAGGGCCAGATGTTGAGATAGTCGCCGACAGCCGGAGCCCAGAATCCATAGGCCCGATAGTGGTGGGTCATTGAGGCAGGCAGGTTGAGGCAGTCGATGACAAACGGCGCGATGGCGATGACCCGCTGGTCGACGGCGGCGGTGGTCCAGGTCGTCCACCCCCGCTTCGAGCCACCCGAGACGATGAACTTGTTGACCTTGACTGGGCGCTTCCCACCCTCCTCGCTGGCACTGAAGGCGGTGATGGCGTCCATGGCGCGGACGGCCGCCTTGGTCATTGGCAACCGCAACGGCCACGTCTCATCCCCGGTCCGCATGAACTTCTCCCAGGAATAGGAGATGATCGCGTCCTCATTGCGGGACTTGGTCTCGTCGGAGAAGGTCAGCGGCTCGTTCGGAATGGTCCGGAGTTCCGCGACCACTGAGCCGGTGCGCGTCGCCATCTCGGTGAAGATCGAGACGGGCACCCCGGGGGCCTTGCTGTTGATCGAGCCGCCAGAGATGAAGAGGAATCCGCTCTCTGTCCGGACTTGGTCCGGCTCGACCACTGTCAACCAATGCTCCCAGATGGGCTTGCTCACCTCTTTCGCGGTGCGCCACTGTTGGGAGGTCAGGTGGAGGACGTAGACCGTGAAGCCCTCGCGTTGGATCGTCTTCTCAACCCTCCAGGTATAGTTCGGGTCCTCCTTGGCGATGTACCGATCGAGAGCGGTCGTCTTCTTTCCAGAGCGTCTCCTCGTCTCGTCTTTGCCTTCGACTGTCCAGTGATCATCCAGCCGTACAGCAGGGAAAGCGACGGCAAGGAGAAAGAGCCCACCGAGAAGAACGGGAGCCAACCATCTTCGAGACCTAGGCGACGACATTCTGCGATTCATCCTACAGCTCCTCGAAAACAGGCCAATGGTGTTTCCCCCCGCCGTAGAACCTCGACGGGAGGCAATCCGCGCCGCGGCCCCCTCATCAACCGCGCAACGACTTCTCGACTTCGGTGGTCAATGCGGGAACGATCTCGAAGAGGTCCCCCACCACCCCGTAGTCGGCGACCTCGAAGATTGGCGCTTCCCGGTCTTTGTTGATGGCGACGATGGTGCGCGCCCCCTTCATTCCGACCAAGTGTTGAATCGCGCCCGAGATGCCGACGGCGAGATAGAGCTTCGGGGCGACCGTCTGGCCGGATGAGCCGATCTGGCGGTCCATCGGCAGCCAGTCGTTGTCACAGATCGGACGGGAGGCAGCCAGCTCGGCACCCATCGCCTCGGTCAACTTGCGGATGAGGTCGATGTTCTTCTGCTCCTTGATCCCGCGACCGACCGAGATGATCAACGGAGCCTGCGTCAGATCGACGGCCGCCTTGGCCTCCTTGAACCGCGCCTCGGGAGCCTGTCGAACCTGACCCGCGTCGAGCTGGATGGCCAGCGGTGTCATCGTGGCGGCTCCCGCTTCGCACTCATCCCCGCGGAAGGTCCCAATCTGGAAGCTGACGAAGTGCGGCGGCTCCCCGACCGGAACGACATCTGCCGCCATCTTTCCTTGGAAGATCAGCTTGGTCAGCACCAGCGTCCCCCCCTCGAGCTGGAAGCCGATGCAATCCCCCACCAAGGCGCGCTCAAAGGAGGCCGCCAGCTTCGGGGCGAAGTCGCGCGCTTCGTAGGTATGGCTCATGACGACCAGCGATGGATCGACCTGCGCGATGACCTGCCGAAAGGCCGCGGTCGTCCCATCCGCCGTGTACGCCCCCAGTCCTGCCTGCTCGACCAGGTAGACCGTCTTCAATTTTCGCGAGGCAACTTCGGACCCGATGGCCTGCAGCCCTTCTCCGAAGAGTACCGCCGAGACCTCTTCCCCCCGCGCGGCCCCGATCAACTGTGCCGCCCGCAATGCTTCGTAAGAGGCCCGATTGACCTTTCCCTCAATATGCTCGATGTAGACCAGAATTCCACTCGCCATGATTGTCTCTCCTGCCCCTTTAAAAGACTCTTGCTTCGTTCTTGAGCTTCTCGACCAGTTTGGCGGCCACCTCGGCGGGGGACCCTTCGAGAAACTGTGTCTGCTTCGATTTTTGTGGAATGTAGATGCGGCGGATCTCCTGCCGGACGGCGAGGGCGCCCGCTTCGAGTGCGAGGGAGGCGGCATCTACTTTGCGCAACTCCTTCTTCTTGGCCGCCATGATTCCCTTGAGCGTTGCGTAGCGGAGTGTGTTGATGCCCGATTGAATCGTCAAGACCGCCGGAGTCGGCATCGTCACCCATTGGAAATATCCACTCTCCAATTCCCGCTTGACGCGAAGCTTGCCGTCCTCGACCTGGACATCCATGACGATCGTTGCGTGGGGAACTCCGAGACGTTCCGCGACGATGACGCCGGTCTGCGCGTACCCGTGATCGTCCGACTGCAGGCCGGTCAGGACCAGCGTCGCTCCTTCCGCTTGCGCGGCTGCCGCGATCGCTACCGCGACGCCGTAGGCGTCGAGCCCCTCGAACGCCTCGTCCTCAAGATGCAGCCCCCGGTCCGCCCCCCTCGCCAGGGCCTCTTTGATGACCGTCTGGACCCGTGCTGGTCCCAAGGAGAGGGCGACCACTTCACCGCCCAGCCGTTCCTTCAACTGCAATGCCGCTTCCAGTGCGTACTGATCCGATTCGTTGATCTCGTAGGTCAAATCCCGGTCTTGAATCCACGTCCCTGCCTCATTGATCCGCAAGACCGCATCATTCTTTGGTACCTGCTTCAAACAGACGATGATCTTCATCTCTCACTCTCCCTCGCCTTGCCCTCAGGATGCACTCCTCTACCAAATGCGTTAGCCCTCCCGTTGGGGACCCGCTGATGCCAAATCGCAGAGGGTATCTGAGACTGAATGAGCATGCATTCAGTCTGCAAAATTTATACTGCAAAAGAGGTCAAAGGGCAATCGAGGGGTGAGGGGC
>JBMUAP010000198.1:0-6030 GCA_049454155.1 Blastocatellia bacterium | reverse complement strand
ACATCGTCGGCGGCCTCAACACACGACTGCCCTTCGCGTACTACACCGACCTGCTCTCGTCGATCAAACGTGAATTCCCTGCCCTTCACCTCAAAGCCTTCACGATGGTCGAACTCGACTTCTTCGCCAAGTTCTACAAGATGAGCGACGAGGAGACGATCGAGCGGCTCCGGGAAGCCGGGCTCGACTCTTGCCCGGGGGGAGGCGCCGAGGTCTTTGCCGAAGAGACACGGGCCCAGATCTGCACTCACAAGACCGATGGGAATCGTTGGCTGGAGATGGCTGGCAAGGTTCACGCGGCAGGGCTCAAGACCAATGCGACGATTCTCTATGGGCACGTCGAGAGCCTCGAGGACCGCGTCGACCACCTCATTCGCCTGCGGGAGCAGCAGGACCGCTCTGGCGGCTTCCAGTGCTTCATTCCGCTGGCGTTCTACCCGTCCGGAACCCAGCTCTCCCATCTGCCGGGACCGTCCGGGATCGACAGCCTCAAGATGATTGCGCTCTCACGACTGCTGCTTGACAACATCGACCACATCAAAGCCTACTGGGTCATGCTCGGCAAACGGCTCGCCCAGACCGCTCTCCATTTTGGAGCCAACGACTTTGATGGAACGATCACCCGTGGGGGAGAGTTGATGGAGTCGTACCTCGTCGAGAACCGGAGCGACAACGAGGCGACCCGGGACGAGATCGTCCGGCTGATCGCCGAAGCGGGCTTCCTCCCCGTCGAGCGCGATACCCTCTACCGGCCCCTCCAGGAGTATGCCAGCGCGCACGCCTGAGCCCCGATGACGAAGCCATCGCTAATGGGATGGCGAGGCCTTCGCTGAATGGATGGCCTCGCCGTTCGTGGATGTTCCAGGGGATTTCCGTGTGCTCCCCTTCTATCATCTCAAGTAAGGACAGACGTCATGACCCGAGAGATCAAGGTTGCCCACAGTCCGGATTCGGACGATGCCTTCATGTTCTATGCCCTCGCGACCAACAAGCTGGACACGGGCGACATTCAGTTTACCCACGTCTTGCGTGATATTCAGACCCTCAACCAGATCGCCATGACCACTCGTGAGTACGATGTCACGGCGGTCTCCTTTCACGCCTATGCCTACCTCGCCGAGCACTACATGCTGCTGCCCCACGGGGCGAGCATCGGAGATGGCTACGGTCCGATCGTCGTCGCCCGGGATCCCTTTCCCGCATCAGAGCTTTCGCGGAAGCGCATTGCCGTGCCAGGGACGCTGACCAGTGCCTACCTGGCCCTGCGGCTGCACACGCCGGAGTTTGAGTACGGTGTCGTCCCCTTTGACGAGATCATCGAGGCAGTAGTGGATGGGTCCTATGACGCGGGGCTGCTGATTCACGAAGGGCAGTTGACCTACCACGAACAGGGGCTCGGAAAGGTTGTCGATCTGGGCGATTGGTGGAAGAAGGAGACGGGACTTCCCCTGCCGATGGGCGGCAACGTCATTCGGCGCGAACTCGGACCGGACCTGCAGCGCCAAGTCTCTTATTGGCTTCACCGGAGCATCGAGTATTCGATGGAGCATCGCCAGGACGCGCTCAATTACGCACTCCAATTCGCGCGGGACATGCCGGCAGAGACGGCGGATCGCTTCGTCGCCATGTGGGTCAACCAGAGTACGCTCGGATACACCGATCGCGATCTGCAGGCGGTTCAGCGGCTTCTCGACGAAGGCTTCCGCAAGGGAGTCATTCCTCGTCAAGTAGTGGCAGAGTTCGTTCCCGCGAGTTGAGAGGGCGGGTGGGCGACTGCCAGTTCATTCCACGCGCGGCGGGGAGGAAGAGTCGAGCGGCTCGACGTGGATGGTCGCGGTGACGTGACCAAAAGCGTTCTGGAGCCGCTCTTCCACCGCTTCGGTCACGGCGTGCGCCCGGTGGGCGTCATGCTCGATGGATGGGTCGATGTGCATGTGCATCTCGACAAAGATTGCTCCCCCGTGGGACCTTGATCGAATGTCGTGAACGGAATGGACCCCGGCGACAGACTCTGCAATCGCCGCGATGCGCGCCGGGGGCACCGGCGCCTCATCGACGAGAACCGGCACTGTTCGGATAAAGATCTGATACCCACTCCAAGCGATGAAGATCGCCACCCCCAGGGAGAGGACCGGGTCCAGCCAATACATCCCCCGTTCAACAAAGAAGAGGCCAGCGAGAATCGCCGCGCTGATGATGATATCGCTGCGTGTATGAACGGCGTCGGCCAAGAGAAACTCACTTTGCCAGCGGCGTCCTTCGCGTGCTTCGTAGATGGTGACGATCAGGTTGACGACCAGCGTGATGACCATGATCCAGATCGTCAGCGAAGTGATCTCCGGCGGGGATGATGTGCCGCCCATCAGGCGACCAATCGCGCTCAGCCCAATCTGATAGCAGGTCACAAAGAGAAATCCGGCGATGACAAAGGCGGCGAGCGTCTCGAACTTGGCGTGACCGTAGGGATGGTTTTCGTCTGGCTCGGCCGAGGCGTAGCGGGTGATGACCAGTCCGACCACATTGTTGAGGGAGTCGACCGAGGAGTGGATGGCATCGCTGATGACGCTGAGGCTTCCGGCGAGAAGCCCAGCCATCAACTTCCCAGCGACGACCAGCAGGTTGAGCACGAGCGTGACGAGCAGCACCCGTCGGACCGCTCGCGCATAGTCGGGACCTGCTCGTTCCATCGTTACTCGACTCAAGATTGGCTCCCTCTCCCCATTTTTTACCAGATCGCGGGCTGCTGCTGCGTCACACAATGGATGGCGCCAAGCCCCCAGATGAGCTGCGTACAGTCGATCGGGATCACCCGGCGGGTCGGAAAGAGCGACTGGAGCTGTTCGCAAGCCTCCGTGTCGTGGGGGTCGCGGTAGGTGGGAACCAGCACGACTTGGTTGGCGATGTAGAAATTGGCATAACTCGCCGGCAACCTCTGTCCGTCATAGACGATCGGACTCGGCATCGGCAGTTCGACAATCCGGAGCGGGCCTCCATCCTGATCGGTCATCTGACGCAGCCGGGCCAGATTCTCCTGCAGGGGAGCGTAGTTCTCGTCCATTGGATCCTGCTCGACGACGGTGACAACCGTATCCGGGGCAACAAACCGCGTCAAATCGTCAATATGGCCATCCGTATCGTCCCCGACGATCCCATCTCCGAGCCAGAGGATCTGGCGAACCCCGAGATAGCTTCGCAGATACTCCTCGATGGTGGCCTTGTCGAGTTCCGGGTTGCGGTTAGGGTGGAGGAGGCAGGACTCGGTCGTCAGCAGCGTCCCGCGGCCATTGACATCGATCGATCCCCCCTCGAGGACGATTCCTGGCTCGAAGAGCGGTTCGCCCATCTCCTGGGCGATGCGGGTGGGAATGACATCGTCGGCGTCGTAGGGTGGATACTTGTTTCCCCAGGCATTGTAGCCCCAGTCGTTGATCGCGCGTTCCCGCTTGCCCGACCGGTCGCGAACGACGTAATTGGGGCCGTGATCCCGGCACCAGGCATCATTGGTCGGGTGGTAATGGAAGAGAATGCGGCGCGGATCGACGCCTCGTTGCGCGAGCAGGAGACGGACACGGCCGGCGAACTCCTCGTCAGCGACATTGATCCGGACCAGCTCCGAGGCGGCGAGGTGCTCGACCATCTCGGCAAAGATGCCCGGAACCGGCTCAAAGGCTCCTGGCCAACTGGCCTCTTTGTGGGGCCAGGAGAGCCAAGTCGCCTCGTGAGGTTCCCACTCGGCCGGCATGTGGTATCCAAAGGCACTCGGGGTTGCGGGAGGAATTCGCTCTTCCACGAATTCACTCTCCTTCCAGATAGCGGCGGGTCAGGTCACCGTAGGCATCGACGCGCCGATCCCGGAGAAATGGCCAGTGAGTCCGCTGCTCTTCGATCCGACCCAGATCGCAATCGGCGAAGAGGATCTCCTCGCGGTCGACGGACCCCTCGACCATCAACTGGCCAGACGGATCGGCGAAAAAGCTCTGCCCCCAAAACTCGATGCCCTTGCCAGGGTGGCCCGGTGGCGTCGGCTCGTGGCCAACCCGGTTGGCCACCGCGACGAAGACCCCGTTGGCAATGGCGTGGGACCGCTGAATCATCTGCCAGGAGGCGTGTTGTCGCTCACCATACTCGGCCTTCTCATCGGGGTGCCATCCGATCGCGGTGGGATAGAAGAGGATCTGGGCTCCTCGCAGCGCCGTCAGCCGGGCGGCCTCAGGGTACCACTGGTCCCAGCAGATGAGGACCCCGATCTTGCCATACCTCGTCGCAAAGGTCTGAAACCCGAGATCCCCTGGCGTAAAGTAAAACTTCTCATAGAAGAGGGGGTCGTCCGGAATGTGCATCTTGCGGTAACGACCGAGGAGGCGTCCGTCGGCGTCGAGGACAACGGCGGTATTGTGGTAGAGCCCCGGCGCACGTCGCTCGAAGAGCGAGGCCACAATGACGATCTGCCGGGCCGCGGCGAGGCGCGCCAGGGCCTCGGTGCTGGGCCCCGGAATCGGCTCGGCGAGGGCGAAGTTGGCGTGCGTCTCGGTCTGGCAGAAGTAACGCGATCGAAAGAGCTCCTGTGTCGAGACGATCTGGGCCCCTTGCGCTGCGGCCTCTTCGATGCGATCGAGGACCCGGGCAAGATTGCTGCCAGGATCTTCTTCACAGCGCATCTGGATCAGGGCCACCCGAATTTGATTGGATCTGGTCACTGTCATAGGAGTTCTAGGACGAATAGGACAGATAGGACCTGTAGGGCCTATTCTCCTATCACCTCAATTCAAGCAATTCCACCTCGAAGATCAGGGTCGAATTCGGGGGAATCACCCCAAGATCCCTGTTTCCGTACCCCAGCGCCGGGGGGATGATCAACCGGCGCTTCCCGCCGACCTTCATCGACATGACCCCCTCATCCCAGCCCTTGATGACGCGGCCCTGACCAATGGCAAATTCAAACGGGCGCCCGCGATCGAGCGAGCTGTCGAACTTCTTGCCGTTTTCCAGTGTTCCCGTATAGTGCACGACGACCGTTTGTCCAGGGCGCGGGCTCTCTCCCGTGCCTTCGACCAGATCTTCATATTTCAGTCCAGAATCGGTGATCATTTCTCTGCTCCCAAGTAGAAAATTGGCAACGGATTGGCCTGAGGAGGCCATTGGGATCGCGGTCAGGGTCGCGAGACGCCAGCTGCCCGCCCTCCGTACCCAGAGAGCAGTGACTCGAGCTTCCGCCAGTGAATTCCCCTGCCGCACAAAAGTGACCTTCCCTTGCCAGAGAGCGGCGGTTCCATAGGGCTTGACGGTCACCTCCTTCGTTTCGATGGCGTCGAGCGTCAGCCGGTTCTCCTTCATCCGGTCGAGGACCTCGGCCCGCGTGAGAATCGCACCATCGTCATTGATGAAGGTCAGGTCTGCTGCCAAGAGGAGTCCGGCGGCGGCGACATCCCGGGCGACAATCGCCTGCAGCCACTTTCGCTGGCGTGCCTCGATCTGTCGGGGGAGAGAGGGCGGCGCTGCTGCCCTCCGGCGAGTGGGAGCCGTTCCCTGCGCCCTCGCGTCACCCGCCCAGCCGAGCAGGAGACAGATCCCCGCCATCGTGACACGGACCATCCATTTCTTTGCGTTCAATCAAGTTCCTCCTCTGTCTCGCATTGCTTTCCAGCGAAGCTGACAATACTTGATCCGATAGGAATCAGGCAAGCCGATGGCAGGCTGGCTCTCACTGTCCCTGCCAGCAGGGAGAGCGTTTTTCGAGAAAAGCGCCGATCCCCTCCCGCGCGTCGAGTGCAAGGGCGTTGAGGCTCATGACCTCGCGGGTGTGGTCATAGGCGTGCGCCTGATCGAGGTCGATCTGGGCATAGAACGCGGCCTTTCCAATCCCGAGAGTGAGGGGGCTGGCAGCGGCAATCTGCCGGGCGAGCGCTTCCGTCTCCGTCGCCAATCGCTCAAGCGGAACGGCCCGGTTGAGAAGCCCCCACTCGACTGCGGTCGGCGCGCTGATCGGCCGCAAGCGGGCCCTCGAGATGCTGTTGACCGGCCAGCCGATCA
>JBMUAP010000197.1:0-6032 GCA_049454155.1 Blastocatellia bacterium | reverse complement strand
GGTAATAATGGTGACAAACGGGGAAAGTGATCTATCAGCAAGTCGGCACACCGATGGGGCATCAAATGGCCCCTCGCGCCGGTTTCAGGGCCTGACGTGGCAACGAATGGTTCTCGTGCTGGGCCTCTGCGGTGGCTTGGCGGGATGGGGAGAGGCGCAGGAGGTGCCGCGGCGGATGGCTGCGGGATCCACTGCCGCCGCCCAGGACGATCCCTCCTCGGTGGTGCGACGTCTGATCGAGACCTCGACGCACCATTTTCAGCGGGCCGAGGCGGCTTGGCGGGCAGGGCAGTTGGAGCAGGCCCGCCGCGATTATGACCGGGCACTCGACCTCGTTCTCGAATCGGGCATCGACATCCGCACCAGCCCCGCTCTCCGCCAACACTACCTCTACCTCGTCGAGCAGACCTATCAACGACAATTGGCTCTCACCGCCTCCTCTGGACAGGAAGACGGGGCGACCCGAGGATTTGGCCAGCAGGTCTTCACACCGTCCCCGCTCGATGAACTGACAAAGCTCGACCTGACCAAGGAAGAGCTCAGTTCTGCGACCCCAGATCAGGCCCGTTCGACTGTTCAAGCCGCCCACCTCGACTTCACCTTCCAGCCCAACTCCCTGATCCAAGGCTTTCTCAACTACTACATGGGACGCGGACGCTCGACGATGGAGAGCGGTCTGCGCCGTTCGGGTCGATTTATCGAGATGGCCCGGCGCATCTTCCGGGAAGAGGGCGTTCCGCAGGATCTCGTCTGGTTGGGGCAGGTCGAGAGCGCTTGGTCGCCGGTGGCCCGCTCCTGGGCGGCTGCGGTCGGGCTCTGGCAGTTCATTCCGGGCACGGCGGCCCGGTTTGGCCTCTACCAGGACGCCTTCATCGATGAGCGCTGCAGCTTCGAGAAGGCGACCCGTGCCTCCGCCCGTTACCTGAAGTTCCTCGGTGACCGGTACAACGGCAACTGGGAATTGGCGATGGCGGCCTATAATTGTGGAGAGCACCGTGTCGACCGGGGGATTGAACGGTTGGGATCGCCGGACTTCTGGGAACTCTATTCGCGGGGGCTGCTCCCACGAGAGACCCGCAACTACGTCCCGAACATCCTCGCGACCATCCTCATTGCCAAGAACCCTGCCCGCTTTGGGTTCGAGGTAGTCCCGGAGCCGGCACTGCATTATGACCTGGTCCCAGCGGACGGTCTGGTCGATCTGCGGTTGGTTGCGGACGCGACCGACACCTCGCACGACCTGATGTTGGCTCTCAATCCAGAGTTGAAGCAGGGGATGACCCCGCCGTCGATCGAGTATCAGATCCGCGTGCCACCCGGGAAAGGGGCCCTGCTGGAGGAGGCGTTCGGTCGGATCCCTCCGGACAAGCGCGCCTCGTGGCGGATGGTGACGGCCAAGGCGGGGGACACCTTCGAAACGATCGCGCGTCGCGCCCAGGTCGACGTCGAGGCGGTTGCCCAGGTCAATGGGGAGAGTCTCCTCCCCGGCCAGAAGGTGATCGTACCCTTGCCGGAGACGCGTCGCAACGTCGTGCTGACATCTGCCGCTTCCGACACCGGCAAGAGCAGCCGCAGCATCACGTCCCGTTCCAGCAAGACGAAGGTTCGGACGATCCAGTATCGAGTCAAGCGCGGGGATACGGTGGGTGAGCTGGCTGGCCGCTACCGGACATCCGTTCGCGAAATCACGACGATCAACAAGTTGCGCTCCTCGAGCCGGTTGCGCGTCGGTCAGACTCTTCAGATTCCGGTGCGGGGCGTGCGCTGATCCATTGCTCCTGGTCTACCCGGACGACACGGGGTCGGCAAAGTTTCTTCCTCCTTTCCTTTGCTGACCCCGTGTTCTTGTAGATAGAGATTCTTGTTCCGTCTTCGATCCCTCCTCTGCCAGGATCGGGTTTTTCACGGGGCCGTCTGGACTTCCCGTGATGTGGTGCGCTAGGATCGCACCCGTTCTGATCGATTCAGCCGATCTGCCATCCCCTCAATCAATTTTGTCAGGCGATGCCTGCCCACTGCTCTGTCAGGGGGGAATCGCCATCGTCCGGGTGTGGGAGGGATTGCTGTGCTGTTTAAAACCTTGAGTGCCGCTGTCTTTGGAATCGATGCCGCATTGGTCGAGGTGGAGGTCGACCTTACGCCGAGGATGGGGGATGCCATGCAGGAGGCCTCTCCGGTGATTGTCGTCGGGTTGCCCGACATGGCGGTCCGCGAGAGCCGGGAGCGCATTCGAGCCGCGATCCTCAACTGCGGCTTCGACTTTCCGAGCATGAAGACGACGATCAACCTCGCACCGGCCGATGTGCGCAAGGAGGGATCGGCCTTCGACCTGCCGATCGCCGTCGGGATCCTTGGGGCGACACAGAAGATTCCGACGTCGCTGGCGGAGGAGACCTTGCTGATCGGAGAGTTGGCGCTCGATGGGCGGGTGAGGCCGGTGCGGGGAGCATTGCCGATCGCGGTCGCGGCGCGCCGGACCGGGCTGCGACGGGTCTTGCTGCCGGCGGAGAACGCACCGGAGGCGGCGGTCGTCGCGGGGATCGATGTCTATCCTGTCGCCGACCTGCGCGAAGTGGTCGCACTGCTCCAGACCGTGCCGCCACTCCCCCTGCCGTTGCAAGTCGACCTCCCGGCGCTCTTCGAGACGGCCAACCACTATCCGGTCGATTTTCGCGAGGTGCGGGGGCAGCTCCACGCCAAGCGCGCGATCGAGATCGCCACCGCCGGCGGCCACAACCTGCTCATGATCGGCCCGCCGGGGTCGGGCAAGACGATGCTCGCCAAGCGGATTCCGACGATCCTCCCTCCGATCACCTTCGAGGAGGCGCTCGAAACGACCAAGATCCACAGCGTCGCCGGCTATACAGATGCGCGGGGACTGCTCACCCGGCGCCCCTTTCGCGCCCCCCACCACACGATCAGCGATGCCGGCCTGATTGGCGGCGGGACGATCCCGCGCCCCGGCGAGGTCAGCCTCGCCCACAACGGCGTCCTCTTCCTCGACGAGCTGCCCGAATTTGAGCGGAATGTGCTCGAAGTGCTGCGGCAACCCCTCGAGGACCAGAAGGTGACGATCAGCCGGGCGGCGATGTCCCTCACCTTTCCGGCCGGCTTCATGCTGGTCGCGGCGATGAACCCGTGTCCCTGTGGGTACTACAATGCCGTCTCCCACCCCTGCAGCTGCACACCGCCGATGATCAAACGCTACATTGCGAAGATCTCTGGGCCCTTACTCGACCGGATCGACCTCCACATCGACGTCCCGGCGGTCTCGGTGCGGGAGCTCGCGGCTGCCGAATCGATCGAGGGGTCGACCGAGATTCGGGGGCGCGTCGATGCCGCCCGCCAAGTGCAGCTCGCCCGCTTTGCCGGGGAGGCGATCTACAGCAACGCCCAGATGTCTCCCCGGCTGATCCGCCGCCATTGCGCCCTCGAGGCCGGTCCCCAGACTCTCCTCGAACAAGCGATCCGGAAATACGGGCTCTCGGCGCGTGCCTACGACCGCATTCTCAAGGTCAGCCGCACCATCGCCGACCTCGAAGGGGTCGAGGCGATCCGCGAGCCCCACTTGGCAGAGGCGGTCCAGTACCGCACCCTCGATCGCTCCTTCTGGCAAGGCTAAGGGGTTGGTTTGCCCAGCCACTGGTCGAACCAAGCGAAGACCGTCTCGTGCCAGAGGCGGCTGTTCTGCGGCTTGAGGATCCAGTGGCCCTCGTCGGGGAAGTAGAGCAGCTTCGAGGGAACGCCGCGCCGTTGCAGGGCAGTGAAGAGCTGGAGCCCCTCGCCGATCGGGACGCGGTAGTCGAGTTCGCCATGGATGACCAGGGTCGGTGTGCGGAAGTTGCGGACAAAGAGGTGCGGTGACCAGCGGGTGTAGAGTTCCGGGTGATCCCACGGATTGCCCTTGAACTCCCACTCGGTGAACCAGAGCTCCTCGGTCGCCCCGTACATGCTGGTCAGATTGTAGACGCCGGCGTGGGACATGAGTGCCTTGAAGCGGTCGGTGTGTCCCATCATCCAGTTGACCATGTAGCCGCCATAGGATCCACCAGCGGCGCCCAGCCGCTGCGGGTCGATGTAGCCACGGCGGAGCAGGGCATCGACGCCCTTCATGAGGTCCTCGTAGACGGCGCCACCCCAGTCGCCGCTGATCTGTTCGGTGAAGGACTGACCGTAGCCGGTTGAGCCGTGCGGGTTGATCGCGGCGATGACATAGCCACGGGCGGCCCAGAGCTGAGGGTTCCAGCGGTAGCTCCAGGCGTCGAGCCACGCACCCTGCGGTCCACCGTGGATCAGCAGGATCATCGGGTATTTCCGGGTCGGCTCAAATTGGGGCGGAAGGACGAGAAAACCGTGGATGGTACCGCCGAGTGCGCCCGGGTACTCGAACTCCTCGACGGCCCCGAGGTCGAGCTGGTCGAGCAACGCACGGTTGGTCGTCGTCAGGGGGCGAACCTCTTTGCCGTCGCTGGTGGCCAGGTAGAGTTCGGTCGGCATCCGCAGGCTGGTCCGGGCGAGGACGAGGGAGCGGCCGTCTCCCGAGAGGCTCATTCCCGTGTAGGTCGCCTGGCCAAGCAACTGGCTCGGCTGACCGCCAGCGATCGGGAGGGACCAGACAGGGTCTCGGCCCCGGTCTTCCCCGATGAAGAGGATCCGCTGGCTGTCCGGAGCCCAGTGGTACTCACCGACCCAGCGGTCAAAGCCCGCTGTCGCCTCGCGGAGCGCGCCCGTCCCCCGATGGTAGAGCATGAGCCGGAAGCGGTCAGCCTCGTAGCCGTTGCGCGCCTGCGACCGCCAAGCGAGCCACTGCCCATCGGGCGAATAGCGTGGCGTCGTGTCCGAGCCGGGATTGCCCGCACTCAGCCGCTTGGCCTCGCCGCCGGTGATCTGGACAACAAAGATGTCGTTGTTGGTGCTGGTCGCCTCGTCCTTCTCGGTGTTGCGCGCAAAGGCGATTTCGCGTCCATCGGGGGAGAAGTCGTAGGCGGTGGGGTCACCGAGGGAGAAGGGCGGCACGTCGAAGTCGCCCGGGGTCAGATCCCGCGGCGGCTCCTTCCCCTCCACGTCGATGACGAAGAGGTGCGAGCGCTTGCCGCGCTTGAAGGTATCCCAGTGGCGGAAGAGCAGCCGGTCGGCGACAACGGCTTTGACGGGGCTCTTCTCCTCGGCCGCCATTCGCGTCGCGACGCAGGCGAGGTCGGGGCAGTCCGGTTCGACCTCGGTGGTGAACGCGAGGTGGGTGCCGGTGGGCGACCAGACGAAGTCGGCGATGCCGCCGGGGACATTGGTCACTTGCCGGACGCCATTGCCCTCGGCGTCGGCGACGAAGATCTGTGGGGCCCCCTCACGTGTCGAGAGAAAGGCCAGCCGCTTCCCGTCGCGCGACCAGCGCGGCGTATCGTCGTTGCGCGCCGAGGTGATCCACTCCCGGGCGGCTCCTCCTCCGGTTGGAACGATCCAGATGCTCCGCTTCCCGCGGTTCGCTTCGACGTCGACAGACGTCACCACGTAGGCGACCCGCTTCCCGTCCGGCGAGATCTGGCCGTCACCGACCCGTTTCATGGCCATCTGATCCTCGAAGCGGATCGGGCGCCGGCCCTGCGGATTGGCCATTCCGTTCGCGGCGAGGGCGATGAAGACCAACCCACAGAACATCCAACGGGCCATTCGGGCCCCCGCTTCTCTTCGGTGCGGCTCTCTCGTCTGGCTTTTCATTGGTAACCTGCTCCTTCCTGCTCGTTGTTCTTATGGTGAAGTGGAGGACTTGGCGGAGGTGCGATCGGCTGTTTCGGGGCGCACCTGTTTGGCAAACCAATCGAAGATCTTCGGGAGGGCCGGCACAACGACGTTGAAGTGGTCTCCGCCAACGACCTCCTCGAACTGGATCTCGATCCCCAACTTCCGACCTGCCTCAACCATCTTGCGCGACTCTTCGACCGAGACGGTCGCATCGTCGACCCCGTGAACGACATACCACGGAACCCCGATCAGCCCACGCAGCTTGCCCGAGACGAAGAGGCTGCCTCCGCCGG
>JBMUAP010000196.1:0-6042 GCA_049454155.1 Blastocatellia bacterium | reverse complement strand
CCCCTCTCCCCTATTCCCCCCAGGTGGACTAGAGAGTCCAGCCCTTGCGGTATTCGCGATGGAGGAACTGGTTGGCCGGCTCATGGTTGGTAATCCGGCCAGCCTCGCCATCCCAGTAGAGCCGTTTGCCCTGGCCTGCCCGCATGGCGACACAGCCGAGGAGCATGGTCTCGGTCAAGCGGGAGGCATAGTCGAAGGAGCAGATCGCCTTCTCCCGGCCCCGGATGGCATGAATCCAGTTCATACGGTGGAGCGCTTGGGCAAACTGGCCCTCGCCGTTCTTGGCGACCCGGAAAGAGGTCTTGGGGACCTTGGCCGCCGCCTCGTGAAGCGATTGCGGATAGAGCTGCGGATTGGCTCCGTAGGTACCGTGCACCAGAATCCCCTTCTCGCCAATGAAGATGACACCACCGCCGGGGTTGAGGGGAACATCGTCGGGGAGGGCAGCAGGACGGGCTGCCATGAGCCCACCATCAACCCAGACCAGCTTGACCGGAGGTGCAGCCCCTCTCGCTGGAAAATGGTAGACGATCTGGGAGGCGAGCGGATAGCTGGCCGGACGATTCTGGTTGTCCATTCCAAAGGGAGAGAAGGTCGCCTCGACACTCTTCGGATAGGTCAAGCCGAGCGCCCAGTACGGGTGGTCGATGAGGTGAGCCCCCATATCGCCAACCGCGCCGGTCCCCCAGTCGACCCAGCCACGCCAATTGAAGGGGTGGTAGATGCCATGGTACGGGACTTCTGGCGCGGGGCCGAGGAAGAGGTCCCAGTCGACACCGGGGGGGACGCCTTCGCTTCCCATGGCTTGGACAAGCGCCTGGTTGACACGCCGGGCCGACCAATCCCGGCCAGGTGCACCGGCAGAGGGGGAGGCCGCCGTGGTCGCCTGTGGACGAGGCACACCTTGCGGCCAGAAGTTGACGGGGCGGTTGGTCCAGATGTGGACCTCGGTGACCTTTCCGAGAATGCCTGCCTGGATCCACTCATTGATCAGCGCCGCTCCCTCGCTCGAATGGCCCATGTTGCCCATCTGGGTGACAACACCCATGCGGGCAGCCACCTCACGCAGGACACGGGCCTCCTGGACAGACCAAGTGAGGGGCTTCTCGATGTAGGCGTGCTTGCCCAGCTCCATTGCCGCCTTGCCGATGACGGCGTGGGTATGGTCCGGGGTTGCAATGACGACGGCGTCGATGTCCTTCCGCTCTTCGAGGAGTTTGCGGTAGTCCGTGTAGCGCTTGGCGCTCTGGTAGGCCTCCTTGAGCTGCTGGGCGCGCGCCAGCTGCTGCTGCTGCATCTGCTGCATCCGGGCAGCCTGCTCGGGCGTCGGGGACGGAGCGTTGGGGCCTCCGGCACGGCCTCCCATTGGGCGGGGCCGCGTCATCCGTTCGATCTCGCGGTCAACATAGCCATAATCGACATCGCACATGGCGACCATCTTCTGACCGCCCTGGATCAGTTCCCCGGAGTCTGTCTTTCCCTGCCCCCCACAGCCGATGAGGGCGAAGTGTACCGTGTCACTCGGGGCTTGGTAGCCAGTGCCGCCCAGGACGTGGCGCGGAACGACCATCGCACTGACGGCCGCACCAGTCGTGCCAGCCACGAACTTCCGTCTCGACATCTTCTGTTTGCTCATTTCTGCTCCTTGAAAAAAGATTGCCTGCCAGCCCCACCCCGCATCACGATCGAGCAATGCTCCCGGGCGATTCCTTGGTCAAAGTGAATGGCAGCGCACCGCTTGCAACGAACGCCAAGGACGCACGCAGGCTTTGACGGGTTTCCAGTAAATGGCTGTCAGCAGGCTGGTGGGGTAGAAAATCGAGGCGATCGCCGGATGAGCTGCCCAATCCGGGCAGCTCTGCACCATCTCCGTGCGGTCCCCCGACCAACCCTACCCAAATTGCAGACGCATCTCTGCCTTTAGGTAGATCAGGTAATCGGGCAGGGCCTGGAGGTCAATCGATGTCGTCGAACTGAGAAGAGATCACTCCTGGCGTCCACTCAGATGGCTGACAGTGGAACCGATCGCACTCGATGCCTTGAAGATGGTCTTCAACGGGACCAGTCCACCGAGCCGATACTCCCCAATCGCATAGAGTCCGGCTGAGGCCATGCAGCCGCACTTTGAACAGTCCGGATCACCACCAAACTGACAAGGGGTGATGCGCGTCTTCAGATCGGCCGTGAAGTTGTCGGTCGTCAGCGAGAAGATGCACTCATCCGGTGACTGTGGCGGAGTCCGATACCCTCTGATCACCGAGTCGGGCAATTCGAGCTTGGGATACAGATCCCGGAGTGTCGCCAGCTCAGTCAGTACATCCTCGCGCTCCTCCATCGTCAGACAATCAGGCAGATCTTCGCCGCGTTGCGGAGTCAGCAGGCTATACCAGATCTTGCGTACCTCAGGACGGGCTGACCAGAAGGCCAGAAATTCGGACATATACCCGGGACGACTCTTGACGACCCGCGTAATCGTGCTGTGCACGACGATGGTGTGTCCTTTGATGTTGTTGAGGATCTTGTCGTAGGTCGCCGGCTTTCGCCGCAGGTCGTGATCGGGCTGCAGCCCATCGATCGAAACGACCAAGTGAAGCTTGGGGATCGAGGCCCATTCCGGAGGAATCTCACGAACGGCGCTGGTGACCAGCTGCACGGCAACCCCACGGGCACTGAGCTTGGGCAGCAGGTCGGACAGCTCACGAAAACGGACCAACGGCTCCCCCCCGACGATTGAGAGATGGAGCGGCTTGTGCCGGTCGATCAAGTCGAGAACCCCCTCGACCAGCGCGTCCCCCTTGTAGTCAGCCAGCGAACGTAACGGGCCAGCCTCCTTGAGGTGGCCCTCCTCGTAGGCATAACATCCCGGGCAGCGCAACGGACATTCCCTGGTGATCTCGATGGAAAGCGAAGGGCGCCGACCAGACAAGATTCGCCCCCACGCTCGAAATACATCTGATTTATTCAATTTAGTTCTGGATCCTTTCCAGCAGGGTTCTACCCCACGTTCAGTTAGGTTCGTGAAAATGAGAAGGCGCTCGAATCATTCACCAGACACACAATTTAACACAATTCTAACAACAGCGTGACGGCCAACGCGAGATCTTCGAGATCTTTTGGTTAGAGCCCGGGACTCCCCCTGCCAATCAACGTGGACTGAAGGCCAAGAGACCAGCAGATCAGGGGCTGGTTGCCCCAGCGGGTGGGGCAGAAGGATCCTTCAGTTGGATCGTCGCCAGATAGATGGCCGATCTCCCCTCGTGGCTCGAATAGTAGGAGACGAGGAGCCGGTTGCCGCGGTGGACCACTCCAGCGTAGCTGGTATCTCCTCCGCTGGGCAACGTCACCAATGGTTCGATCGCCCCATCACGATCGAGCCGGGCGACATAGGTATTGGTCCGACGATCGGGGAGATGGCCGCGGGTGATGCCGATCAGCTGGCCATCCGGCAGTGCGATCAGGTTTGGGCCACCAAGCCTCGCTGACTGCTCTTTCCAAGACCATTCGCGGTAGGGCGCACGGCTGAAGCCAATCCAACCAGCCTGGTTGCCGCGTTCACGTCGCACCCAGGCGACCATCTCGCCATCCGGCAAAAATCGGAGTGTCGCCTCGTTCGGGCGATCGGGAATGGCCATGATGGTGACCAACTTGTAGTCGATCCCATTGCGGGTCGAGACGAGGAAGACGTCCGGTTCACTGCGAGAAGGTAGCCCCCCATCCTCTCTGTTTAGTCTGTTTGGTGGATGGCGTGTGCGATAGGCAACACCGTAGCCCACTCCATCATGCCAAGTGACACGCCATAGCCAGAGAGAGTTGTGGGAATCGGGAATGGCTGAGTCGATCTCCACCGGTACCAGAGCGGAGAAGACAACTCCGCCAGCGCTGATCGTTCCAAAAGAGACGTAGGTCCGGTTTCGGATCAGGCGCTCCCCCTCGTAGATTGCCCCCCCAATCAGAAGCAAGAGTCGGCCATCCGGCATCCGCGAGATCTTCGGATCCCGCAGGTCCATGCCAGGCTCGATCAACAGGGCGATAGAACGCCAGTTCTGCCCATCCGACGAAGCGAGTACACGGATCGAACCGTTGGTTCCCGCCGCACCCGGGACATGCCCCGTCCCCTCCCGAAAAACGCAGTAGAGGGTGTCGTCCACCTCAACCAGGTCGGTGAAGGCATTATGAGGCGCTTGGTCCCAGATGCGGACGACAGAGAGGAGGTGGCGCTGCTCGGGCGTGGCCTGCGCCCAGGCCCTCCCGGCCACCCCCATTGCCAGAAAGCAGACTCCGACCATCAAGACCGCTCCAAAACCGTTTCGGCCAACCAACCAGTTGTGCATCTTCGCTTCCCTCCAGATGTTGAGTTCTCGCTGTACCCTTGAGACGCATGGTCAGTACCACAGATCTGAATCGAGGGCCAGAGGCGCAGAGGAAATGATCGTTGCGGCGGTGGATTGGCCCGTTCAAACGACTTTCCGTCAGGGGGACGTTTTTATATGATCAGGCTTCTCAAAGAGGCGGAAAGAGAACCGACCAGAGAAGGAGAGAGACCCATGGCTCATCTGAAGGATCCGATTGACCGGAACGATCGACGGTCATTCCTGCGGCGCACCGCCGGAGTGATGACAGGCCTCGCGCTGGGTAGCCCCCTCGCGGAGGGGGCAGAGCCCGATCGGCACCCGCTGGAATTGTCGGGGGTGACGGTGACCCCACACCTCCAACTCGATTCGATGCGCTACCGCAAGGCGACGGAGCCACCGGTGGGAGCAAGGATTCAGCTCTTCCTGCGAGTTCGGGGCACTGAGGAGTCGACAGGACCACTCTCGATGGGACCGACAACACGATTGCTCTTTGGGGGAAAGAGCCCGGCGTCGTGGCTCAAGACGGGAGATTGGGCCTGGCACGACACGCCGGCAGCACTTCCCTCCAGCAGAATCGTGCTGCCCCCCGGCGCAATGACGGTCTGGACGATCAATGGTCGCAGCGCTTCCTGGGGGCCAGGCGCGCGACCATCGCTCGAGCTGGGACCGCAGTCGCGACCGTGGATCTCGACCGAGATCCCGATTGTTACTCCGGCCTGCTGGCAATCGGCGGTCACCTTCCTCGCCCCGGCTGGAAAGCTCCAACCCGAGCAAATGGTCGTGCACCTCGCCAACCGGTCAGCCGAGCCGGTGAAGATCGTCTCGTGCCGTCTCTGGCTCGCAACGGGTGCCGGGGAGCCACGCGTTCTCTTCCCCCAAGCCCCCCTCACAAAACTGGCACCCTTTGGTGGTCGTCCGACCATTCCAGCTGGCCAGAAAGGTGGTTTCACCGTCGAGACCGGCCCGCTCCCTCTCAGCTATGGTGCGGTCGAGATCGTGCTGGAAGGAGCCAAGGGGGAGCAACTGACGACGTGGAGCCATCTCCGGATTCGGCCAGAAAGGTTCGACATCTCAGGTGGGTGGGTCAACAACCGCCGCAACGGCCTTGTCCACGAACCCTTCCTCAAGGCGCTTCACTGGATGCACGTCAATACTGCCCATTACGGACCGACAGAGGGCTATACCGGAACCGAGCTGGCCCGTCGCTACCCGATCAAATATTTCAACAAGCTCGACCCGATCGAACAGTTTGACCGCGAAGACGTGTTGCCGCAGATTCACGCCGTCGAATTTCTTGGAGAGCCGCAATATGGGGGAGGTCGTCCAGTCCCGCCTCAAGAGGTCTGGGAACAGCTCGCCCCCTACGCTGCATCACGGCTCGCGACGACCCTCACCCATAGCGAAGAACGGATTTGGCGCGACTATGCTGGCCTGAGCGACTATCCCCACTACGATGCCTACCGGGTGACGGCGCCCTCGGCAGATGCTTGGCGCCTCTATGACCGCTGGGGAGGAGAGCGGATCGGCTGGGGCTCCCCCCTCGAAACGATCGGGGATATGTGCCGTTCGCTCCGCGAACTCAACCGCCCCTCCGAGGCTGCCGCGGTCCTCGAGCGGGCGCTGCAGGACTGGCCGTACGACATCTCGGTCCACGAGATGCTCGCGGAGCTGCACGAGACGCTCGGAAATG
>JBMUAP010000195.1:0-6080 GCA_049454155.1 Blastocatellia bacterium | reverse complement strand
TGAGGAGTCTCTTCATCGCCCACTCCACCAAGCGTCGAGTCGCCGCCGCAATTGAGCGACCCGGCCCGGCTCCCGCGCCGCGAGGTCGTGCTGCTCGTCGGGATCGCGCTCGATCCGATAGAGCAAGGGGCGATCTGGGACATCCTCTGCATTGACCCCTGGGACGGGGAGAATCAGCTTCCAGCCATCGTCGATGATCCAGCGGGAGAGGAGGCTGGTCGAGGGGCGCCGGATGTCGACCGCGTCGTGGCTGAAATTTTCCCCGAAAATTCTCCGCCGGGCCATCACCGACCGCCGATCGCGCAGATCGACCCCGGAGAGCCCCGCAGGGATCTTCCCGCCAGTTGCGGTGAGCAGTGTCGGGACGAGATCGAGCGTGCTGGCATAGCTCTCGAGCCGCTCCGGCTTGATCCGGCCCGGCCACCGGACAAGGATCGGGGTGCGGACGCCCGCCTCGTAGGGGGTGCGCTTCGAGCGAAGGCTGATGGCGTCGCCCTTCTCCGACTGGACCCAACCATTGTCAGTAACGTAGACGACGATCGTCTCCTTGGCCAGTCCTTGCCGGTCGAGGTGGTCGAGCAGCGCACCAATCGTCTCGTCGAACCACTCGACGCTCGCCCAGTAGCGGGCGTGCTCCAGACTGGGCGCGACCGCCCGATACTTGTCGATCAAGCGGGACGGTGCGGTGTGCGGGCTGTGCGGAAGCAATGGCGCATACCAGACGAGGAACGGACGCTGCCGCTGACGCGCCTCGGCGATAAAGTCGTAGATCGGGCCCATGCCCTGGCGTCCGATCTCGAGCCCCTCATCCCCGTGACGGCCTCCCCGCGACTTTTCGCCGTGGCTCATGCCGTGGGTGAAGCCGGCGCTGCGGTAGTTCCCCATCCACCATTTGCCGGTCTGGAAACTGAGATAACCCTGGGACTGCAGGATCTGGGGCAAGGCGGGTGTCTGCTGGCTGAGCCGCCGCATCTCCTCCCACTGGGCCAGGTACTGCGGGTCCTCGCGCCAATTGCCCTGCTTCCCGCTTGGCGGAGCGGGCGGATCGTTGCTGGTGATGAGGTGTTCGTGCGGATAGCGACCGGTGATGATCGACATCAGGCTGGGGGAGCAGAGCGGCGTCGGGGAGTACCCGCGGGGAAAGGTCAGTGACTCCGCTGCCAGCCGGTCCAAGGCTGGAGTCTTGATGTGCGGATGGCCCATAAACCCGTAATCGCGCCAGCCGTGATCATCAGAGACGATCATGACGATGTTGGGCGGTCCGGCCGACTCGGTCTGCGGCAGGAAGGAAAGCGTCAGGACGAGGACGAGGAGGACCAATCTTGTAATGGGTCGCATGCGCACCTGGAGAATGATCGAACGCCAACAAAGTGGATGGCCATCAGCGAGCCATCCCGATTCCCTCCCCCCAAAGATGGACGGGAGGGGACGTGGGGGCTACGCCAGCAGCTTCTGCTGGACGATGCCGTGGACATCGGTCAGGCGGAAGTCACGCCCTTGGAACCGGTAGGTCAGCCGGGTGTGATCGATTCCCAGAAGATGCAGCATCGTCGCGTGGAGATCGTGGACATCGACCGGATCGGAGACGATGTTGTAGCCGAACTCGTCTGTCTCGCCGATGGTCACACCCTGCCGGACGCCAGCACCGGCCATCCACATGGTGAAGGCACGGGGATGGTGATCGCGCCCCATGAGGTTCGAGCCCTCGCGCCGCTCATTGATCGGCGTGCGACCAAACTCCCCGCCCCAGACGATCAATGTCTCGTCGAGGAGGCCGCGCTGACGAAGATCTGTCAGCAGCGCGCTGATCGGCTGATCGATCTCCGCGCAGAGGCGCGGGAGGGCAACGGCAATGTCCCCGCCGACCGAGTTGCCGTGGGTATCCCAACCGCGGTGAAAGAGCTGGACGAAGCGAACCCCTCGCTCGACCAGACGGCGGGCGAGCAGGCAGTTGTTGGCAAACGACTTCCGTCCTGGCTCCGTGCCATAGAGCGCGTGGGTCGCCGCCGACTCCCGGCTGAGGTCCGTCAAATCCGGGACGCTCGTCTGCATGCGGAAGGCCAACTCGTAGGCCTCGATGCGGGTGGTGATCTCCGGATCGGCAAGGCGATCCCGATGCGCAAGGTTGAGATCACGCAGGGCGTCGAGGCTCGACCGCCGCGCCGCCGCGCTGACCCCCGGCGGGTTCGAGACGAAGAGGACCGGATCCCCCTTCGAGCGAAACTCGACCCCCTGATGGACCGTCGGCAGAAAGCCGCTGCCCCAGAGCGCCTTGCCACCATCCGGATCGGACGCCCCGGAGAGCAGCACGACGAAGCCGGGCAGGTCGCGGTTCTCACTCCCCAGACCATACATCAGCCACGCCCCCAGGCTTGGGCGACCAATGATCTGATGCCCCGTGTTGAGGAAGATCTGTGCCGGGGCGTGATTGAACTGTGTCGTGTGCATCGAGCGGATGATCGCCAGCTCGTCGACGTGGCGGGCGAGGTGCGGGAGCAGCTCTGAGACGACCGCTCCGGATTGACCGTGTGGCGCGAAGCGGAAGGGCGACCCCAGGCAGAGCGGCGTCCCCTTGATGAAGGCGAAGCGCTCCCCCTTGACCAGCTCGGCCGGAATCGGCTGGTTATCATAGCGGTTGAGCATCGGCTTCGGATCGAAGAGGTCGAGCTGCGACGGTCCCCCCGCCATGAAGAGGAAGATGACATTCTTCGCCTTGGGGGCGAAGTGGAGCCCGAGCGGACGCCCGCCCTCGCTCGATTCGGCCTCGCCGGGGTGCGCACTCGCCCCTGTCCCGAGAAGACTGGCAAGGGCGGCCCCGCCCAGGCCAAAGCCGGCTTGGCGAAAGAAGTGCCGTCGTGTCTCGTTCCGCAGGATCTCTGTTGGGACATCAGGTTGCGCGAGAGGTGGTCTGGTTGGCATGAGCATCACTCCCGGGTCTGCAGTTCATCGAGGTTGAGCAACACATTGGCGACTATTGTCAGGGCCGCCGCCTCCTCGGGTGGTCCCGGCAGATCGCCGGCCACTTGGCGGGCCGCCGCCAGATCGCCACGAAAGAGTGCGAGCTGTTCGGCGTGCAAGCGCTCAAGCCGGTCCACCTCTGCTGATGTGGGTGGCCGAACGAGGGCACGCCGGACGGTGATCTTCTCGGAAAGAGAGGTCGTCGAGTGCGCCAGCACCGTCCGCGCAAGCGCGCGCGCCATCCCGAAGGCAGCCTCATCGTTGAGCAGCGACAGCGCTTGCAGCGGCGTGTTGGTGCGAACCCGCCGCACCGTGCAGAACTCGCGACTCGGCGCGTCGAAGGTCGTCATCATCGGATAGGGAGCCGTCCGCCGCAGAAACGTGTAGAGGCTCCGACGATGGAGATCTTGGCCCTTGCTGGTCGTCCATTTGATCGAGTTGCCATCGTAGGGATTGGACCAGATCCCTTCCGGCTGGAGGGGAAAGACGCTCGGGCCACCAAGTTCCGGATGGAGCAGGCCGCTCACTTGGAGCATCGTGTCACGGATCGTCTCGGCGTCAAGCCGGAAGCGGGCCCCACGCGCCAGCAGGCGGTTGTAGGGATCGCGCGTCTCCGGCGGATAGGTCGACACCTGCCGGTAGGTCGCCGAGGTGACGATCAGCCGCAGCAGCCGCTTGACGCTCCACAACTGGCCCTCCCGGAACTCAACCGCCAGCCAATCGAGCAGCTCGGGGTGGGAGGGGAGGCTCCCCTGCATCCCAAAATCCTCGACCGTCTCGACGAGGCCAATCCCAAAGAGCTGCTCCCAGAACCGGTTGACCGTCACCCGGGCTGTCAGAGGATTCTCCGGGCTGACCAGCCAGCGCGCCAGCCCCAGGCGGTTGATCGGGGCCTCCTCAGGCCACGGGTGGAGCGCCGCCGGCGTTCCGGCATAGACCCGCTCACCGAGGCTGGTGTAGTTGCCCCGCAGCCGAAGCTGAGTCGAGGGGCGCTCGAAGCTCGCCTTCTCCCGCATGATCGGAGCCTTGACGATCCCCAGCTCATCAAGCGAGCGGCGCAAATCCTGCCGCCGGTCGCGCTCCGCCTTGAGCAGCGGGGTCGTCTCGCGGAACTGGGCGTCGAGCTTTTCGCGCTGCGCCGTCGTCCTTGCTGCCGGCGGGGTTTGCCAAGCCTCGCGCAACCGCAGGGGGAGTCCGACGATCCGCGACGGTTCCGGGGAACTCGTCACCGAGAAACGAATCCGGCCGAGCCCCTGGTTGACGACCCGTCCGGCCTGCTTGAGAGTGATCGTCAAGCGACCCGAGGCGATCTCCTTCGCGGAGAGAGGGCTCTTCAGCACGAAGAGGGCTTGGCGAGGTTGCCGGGTCTCGTCCCGTGTCGCATCGATCGTCCAGCGATAGGGCCAGTCGAGCGTCAATCGGCCGACCGCGTCGTCGACCTGCACCGAGCTGAAGCGCAGGGGAGTCCCCTCCTTCTGCCCTTCGGCGAGGTCGATCCTCGCCTCGACCCCGCTGAGGACGAAGTTGCCGTAGATATCGCGCCCTGGTCCTCCTTTTGGCAAGCTGGGGTCAGGCAGGACCTCCAACCGCAGGGCCGTCCAGGGGCCGCCCTTCGCCGGCAGGGCGAGAGTGGTCAGATAGTCCTCACTGGCCGGCGCCGTGCTCCCCGCAGGTGTACTCGCCAGCACAGACCTGTCGGGCTGTACCGACAGGCGCGTCCCGCCCGTCGCCTTGGCTTCAGTGGGAACGAGCGGTTGCCAATCGGTGGGGGCCTGCTGGAGCCCTTCTTCCCAAGCGACCCTGGCGGCGGTAAGAGCGGGAGAATCGGCCTTGATCGCGGCCTCGACCGTCTTGAGCTCAGCCTCGATCGTTGCCCGTCGGGCCGCCTGCTCTGGGGTCGGCAGCTCCAGATCCGGCTCGATGACCCAGCCCTCGCTTCCCGGCATGACCAGCATCGTGTAGTCATGCCCCTCGAAGAAGGCGAGCATCCGGTAGTAGTCGCGCTGCGAGATCGGATCGTACTTGTGGTTATGGCACTGGGCACAACCCACGGTCGCACCAAGCCAGACCGTCGCCGTCGTGTTGGTCCGATCGACGAGCGTCTCCCAGCGCGCTTCCTCGTCATCCACGCCCCCCTCCTGGTTGAGCATGGTGTTGCGGTGGAATCCGGTGGCGATCAGTTGGTCGGTCGTCGGATTGGGGAGCATGTCCCCGGCCAACTGTTCGATCGTGAAGCGGTCGAAAGGCAGATCCCGGTTGAAGGCCCCAACGACCCAGTCCCTGTATTTCCACATGATGCGTGGGCGGTCCTTCTCGTACCCGTGCGAGTCGGCGTAGCGCGCCAAGTCGAGCCACGGACGCGCCCACCGTTCCCCGAAATGAGGGCTCGCCAGCAGACGGTCGACCGCCCGCTCGTAGGCGTCCGGGGCGCGATCGGCCAGGAAGGCATCCGCCTCCTCCGGAGTCGGGAGCAATCCCGTCAGGTCGAGCGAGACACGGCGCAGGAGCGTCAGCCGGTCGGCCTCTGGTGACGGGGCGATTCCTTCTGCCTCCAGTCGCGCAAGGACAAACGCGTCGATCGGATTGCGGACCCACCCGGGCTGCCGCACCGTTGGCACCGTTGGCCGGCGCGGCGCACGATAGGCCCAGTGGGTCTCCATCGTCGCGCCCTCGTCGATCCAGCGACGGACCAGCTCAACCTGGGCCTCGGTCAACCGGTGCCCCGTCGACGGCGGCGGCATCACCTGATCCGGATCTTGTGACGTGATCCGGGCAATCAGGCGACTCGCTGCCGCATCGCCCGGAACGATCACTCCGCGCTTCGCCAGTGCGCCTTCCCGCGTGTCGAGCCGCAAGCGCGCCTTGCGCGTCCCCTCGTCGGGCCCGTGACACTGAAAGCATTTGTCGGAGAGGAGAGGACGGATCTCGCGGTTGTAGTCGATGCGGGGTGCCGAGCCGCCTCCCGCCGCAAACTGTCGGGCATCGAACCCCCATCCCAGGACAATCGCCATCAGAACCAGGACGATCAAGCCGATCCGAACCCGTCGCTTGCCGCTCATCACCTCTTCCTCCTTCCCTCTCTGTTCCCGCTCACAGAATCCGCAGATGAAATCCCCCATCGC
>JBMUAP010000194.1:0-6093 GCA_049454155.1 Blastocatellia bacterium | reverse complement strand
GGGAAGAGGCTCACGCGAAGGCGCGAAGACGCGAAGGAACCGATGCCGAATACATTGACCGCCGTCCTCATGAGGGGTGACGGAAGATAACGGAAGAGTCTCACGCGAAGGCGCGAAGGGGCTCTGGGTTTTCTTCACCAAAATAGTTTTCTTGTCCTTGTGCTTTCATGGCAGAAAACAATTTGGCCCGCATCGAGGGGAAGAGGCTCCAGGTTTTAGTCAACAAATTATCTTCGCGTCTTTGAGCCTTTACGTGAGAAAAAACTGGGCCCGCATTGAGGGGAGAGGAGAGAAAGAGAATGAAGACTTATCTGCTGGAACGGGAACAGATTGTCCCGAAATCGCGAGAAGAGGCATTTGCCTTCTTCAGTGACGCGTTCAACCTGGAGCGGATCACGCCGCCCTTCTTGCGATTTCGGATCTTGACGCCACCGCCGATCCGGATGGAAGCTGGCACGCTGATCGAGTACCGACTGGCCCTCTTCGGCATTGGATTCCGCTGGAAGACTCTCATCGAGTCCTGGGAACCGGAGACCCATTTTGTCGACCGGCAACTGAAGGGGCCCTACGCGTTGTGGCATCATACCCATACGTTCGAGGAGATTGCTCCAGGGCAGACGAGGATGCGAGATCTGGTGCGCTACCGCTTGCCGATGGGGCCTTTGGGATGGATTGCTCACCGCCTTTTCGTCCGACGGATGCTCGACCAGATCTTCGATTACCGCGCGGTTGCGACGGCAGAGATTCTGGGGACGGTCGAGGAAGACTCCGCGCTGTTGGCTGGAAAGGTGGAGAGGGTTGCGCAAGTCTCTGCGGCTCGGGTTTGAGCTGGGGAAGAGAGAACCTGGAGGCGGCTATTGCAAGGATTCGATCAATTGATGGCTGACCCGCGCGTGACGATTCGCCGGCCGGGCCAGCCTGCCGCGGATGGCCGGTGCGTCGTCTACTGGATGCAACGGGCACAGCGGGGACTGGACAATCCGGCGCTCGACCTGGCGATTGAGGCGGGGAATCTGCTGGGGCAACCGGTGCTTGTCTTCTTTGGGCTCCATCCAAAGTACCCGCGGGCAAACCTTCGCCATTACACCTTCCTGGTCGAGGGGTTGGAGGAGACAAGCCGGCGCGTCGAAGAGCGGGGAGCGTACTTCATCTTCCGACCTTACCCGGCCCACGATCTGCTCGCATTTTGCCGCGAGGCGAGCCCCTCCCTCGTCATTGGCGATGAGAATCCGATGCGGGAGCCGGAAGGGTGGCGACGCAGTGCGGCCCGTCAATTGTCTGTGCCCTTCTGGACAGTCGACGCCGACGTGGTCGTGCCGACCAACCTCTTCCCGAAGGAGGAGTACGCGGCACGTACAATCCGTCCAAAGATCCATCGCGTCTTGCCACAATATCTACAGCGTCGGGAGGAACCGAAGGTGCGGGTCCGGTGGTCATCTGATCTTCCTCTGCCGAAGAGTGAACCGATCGACCCGGAGAGGCTGCTCCGGGAGTTGCCGCTCGACCGTGCGGTCGGTGCTGTCCCTGGAGCGCGGGGGGGGACCTTGGCCGGCTTGGCCCGGCTGGAGACTTTTCTCGATCGAATCTTGGGGGACTATGACACCGCACGGAACCTGCCTCCGATCGAGGGAACCAGTCAGCTCTCCGCTTACCTCCATTTTGGTCACCTCGGACCGTTGACGATCGCCTTGGCGGTCGAGAAGCGGCCCGGTGTCCCGGAGGCGGCCCGCGCCGCGTTTCTCGAGGAGTTGATTGTGCGGCGCGAGCTGGCCATCAACTACGTCGCACGCAACCCCCATTACGACACCCTCCAGGGATGCCACGGCTGGGCGATCCAGACGTTGACCCGCCACGCAGGCGATGCGCGTCCATATCTCTATTCCCTCGACCAGTTTGAGCAAGCGGCGACCCATGATCCGCTCTGGAACGCCGCGCAGCGGGAGATGGTTCTCTCCGGACGCATGCACGGGTATCTGCGGATGTACTGGGCGAAGAAGATCCTCGAGTGGACACGCCACCCGGAGGAGGCCTTTTCGATCGCGGTCCACCTCAACGACCGCTATCAGTTGGATGGGAGAGACCCAAATGGGTATACTGGCATCGCTTGGGCAATTGGGGGGAAGCACGACCGTCCGTGGGGCCCGGAGAGGCCCATCTTCGGGCTGATCCGGTATATGGCGGCTTCCGGCTGTGCTCGTAAATTCAGCGTTACTGGCTATCTCGATCGGGTGGCAGCGCTCGAACGACTGAGCTCCTGACCCGATGAAAACCGGTGGCGAGGAGGATGCCTTTTCGATTGGGTCAGACCTGGCCAGGGAGTCTGTTGTTCTGAGGAGGGGAGATAAGGAGCGCATGGCGCACGTGGAGCGGGGCAAGGATGGTGAGCGGATGGTCGGGATGGGGGCCGAGGCGATCAGGCCCGCACCGCTGGTCTGGAGTTTGGCGCAGTGGCGACAGCTCGATGCGGAGACGCGCCAGCGAGCCTTGGCCATCTCTCCTGACGACGAGTCCTGGCGGTACACTGCTGCGCGGGCCCGCACCGTCTTGAAGACCTACAGCACCAGTTTCTTCATCGTCACCCGCTTTCTCCCGCCTGCCAAGCGTGCCCAGGTTGAGGCGATCTATGCCGCGGTTCGCTACCCGGACGAGGTCGTCGACTCCTTTCCTCTTCCGCTACAGGAGCGCTCCCACCTGCTCGAGGAGTGGGCCGAAGGCTACGAAGAGGCACTGCGGACGCAGACCTTTCGGGAGGCATTGCGTCTGGGAGTTCCGGTCTTCGTTGCCGCCTTTGCCAAGGTGGTTCGGGAAGCGGGGATCCCACACGAGCACTATCGCGCCTTTCTTGAGGCGATGCGCCTCGACCTTCACCCGCGTCCCTTCGCCACCCTTGACGATCTGATCGACTCGTATATTTACGGAAGCGCGATTGTCGTCGGGTACTTCCTGGCCTACGTCTACGGATCACCGAGTCCCGCTGACTTTCCCCGAGCCCTTGAGAGCGCCCGGGACCTCGGGATTGCGCTCCAGTTGACCAATTTTCTGCGAGACGTCGCCGAGGATCAGCGTCGAGGCAGGGTTTACCTCCCGCAAGACCTCCTCAGGCAAGCGGGAATCGAGCGGATGGATGCGACGGACCCGGCCCAGCTGGTGCCCCTCAATCAAGTCCTGGGCCATTTAACGGCGCTGACGGAAGAGTACTACAACCGGTCCGAAGCGACGCTCGACGCCTTCAATCCAGACAGTCGGGTGGCGATTCGAGCGTGCATCGATGTCTATCGGCAACTCAACCGACAGATCGCGTCGAGCCCCCGTGGGATTCTGCACCGCGAGAGTGTCCCGATGCGCGAGAAGTTTCGGGTGCTCCCCAGCAGCAAGTATTGGCGGTTGCCGTTGGCCTTCCTGCGGCCCTGAACCTCCCCTCTGGGAGAGAAGAGAGAGAGAGAGGTAGGCAATGACGACAAGCGCAACAGTGGCCAAATCTGGACAAGAGGTGATTGTGGTGGGAGGGGGGCTCGGTGGCCTCAGTGCCGCGATTCACCTGCAACTGGCAGGGTATGCCGTGACGCTCTATGAGGCGAACGATCGGGTCGGCGGCCGCGCCAACCAGATCTGCCGCAACGGGTTCACCTTCGATACGGGGCCGTCGCTCCTCAACTACCCGTGGGTCTTCGAGGACCTCTTTGCCGCGGCGGGTCGCCGCTTCACGGATTATGTCGAGCCGATCGCGGTCGACCCCTCGGTACGGTTTCAGTGGCGGGATGGAACAACCTTCACCCTCTCCTCCAATCTGCAGCGGCTCCTCGCCGAATGTGAGCGCATCGAGCCCGGGTCGAGACCGAACATGCTGGCTTTTCTCGAGGACGCGTCGATTAAATACCGGATGTCCTTCGAGAAGCTGGTCAATCGGAATGAGGATAATCCCCTCAAGTGGTTCCAGGCATTGAGCTTGGCAGAGATGGCGCGGTTGAGCATCTGGCGCTCGCTCGATGGGGAGCTCGGCCGTTTCTTTCGTCGGCGCTACATTCGGGAGGCGTTTGGGTCTTACGGGATGTATCTCGGAGGATCTCCCTACGATCTGCCGGGGCTCTTCACGATTCTCTCGTATGGCGAGCTGGCCTATGGGCTCTGGTTGCCCAAAGGGGGCATCTACGGGTTGGTCGAGGGGATTGCTCGCCTCGCGCGCGAGGTTGGCGTGCGGATCGAGACCGGCGCCCCAGTGGCGCGGATTCTCGAGGCCGGGGGGAAGGTCAAGGGGGTCGAGCTGCGTTCTGGAGAGGTCGTCTCCGCTCCGATCGTCGTCTCGAATGTCGATGTTCCGATGACCCAAGCCGAGCTGCTCGTGTCGGCAGGCCGACCACATCAGGCGCCGAAGGTACCCAAGATGACCCCTGGGGTCATGACCTTCTACTGGGGAATCCGTGGACGGGTCGAACGGCTCGGCCACCACACGATCTTCCTGCCACAGGACTTCCGGCGCGCCTTCGACGAGCTGCTCAAGGAGAAGAAGATTCCGGAGGATCTCCCCTTCTACACGGCTGTTCCCTCCGATACAGATCCCAACTTGGCGCCGCCAGGTGACACGGCGATGTTTGTGCTGGTCCCGACTCCGCTCCTCAGCGAGATGCCGAGTCTGGATGCACCGGAGACGGTGGCCCGGGTTCGGCAACAAGTGCTCGACCGGCTCATGGCGGATGGGATCGATCTCGACCCATCGCGAATCGCCTTCGAGGAGGTGCTGACTCCAGGGGAGTGGCGCAAGCGGTTTGGTCTTTACGATGGGTCGGCTTTCGGGGCGGCCCATACCCTCTTTCAGGTCGGACCGTTCCGCGCCAGGAACTATTCGTCGGAGATCGATGGCCTGTTTTATGTCGGGGCGAGCACGACCCCCGGCACCGGGATGCCGATGGTCGTCCTCGGCGGGAAATTGACCGCAGAGAGAGTGAAAGCACGTGTACGTTGAGCGTTACGGTACAGGGGCGCGGACCTATTTTGGTCTTCACGGATGGAGTGGGGACCACTCGACCTTTGCCCCGCTGGCAAAGTACCTCCCCACGGGGGCAACGTTGTTCTCGCCGGACCTTCCAGGATACGGGGGGAGCCGCGCGACGAGGCCGGGCGAATTAGGGCAGGTCGCGGAAGCCCTGGCGTCGGCGCTCGAAGCGGTTGAATCTCAGACCTTGACGCTGATCGGAAACTGTAGCGGGGCACTGCTCGGTCTGGCCGCACTCGAGCGGCGGCCCTCGATCCAGAAACGGGTCGAACGCCTCGTCCTGATCGATCCCTTTGCCTATACGCCTTGGTATTTTCAGCTCTTCATGGTGCCCCTCTTCGGGAAGGTGGCCTACTACAGCACGTTTGCCAATCCGTTGGGCCGGGTGGTGACCAATCTCTCGCTGCGGGGCCATCGGGCGCAAGAGACGGACCTGACCCACTCCTTTCGGCGGATCGATCACGCAGTTTCGTACAGGTATCTGGAGATGTTGACGGGAATTGGAAGCATCGAGCGGTGGGCCAACATCGAGTTGGAGACGGATCTGATCCACGGGGCGCGCACCTTCTCCGCGATCAAGCAGTCGATGGACATGTGGCAGCGGATGTGGCCCCACGCGAGGGTGCACACGTTGGTGGCAGCCGGGCATCTCCCGATCCTGGAGTCGACTGAAGAGTTGAGTCGCCTTCTTTTCCGTTGATCTTGTCGGAGACCTGTCTATGTCGGAGAAGCTGGCTGCCTATATTCAAACCTCCCGCGGCGAGGTGGAAGCCGCGTTGACCCGCCACCTCCCCTTGAGTCGACAGGAACGGGCGGCCACCCTCAACGAGGCCCTGCGCTACTCGCTCTTTCCGGGAGGAAAGCGGTGGCGGCCGATCCTGGCGCTGCTAGGAGCCGAGGTGGTCGGAGCGGATCCGCGGCAGGCTCTTCCAGCAGCTTGCGCGATGGAGTACCTCCACACCAGCTCGATCATCCTCGACGACCTGCCGGCGATGGACGACGCCGATCTGCGGCGGGGCCGACAATCGCTCCACCGGGTTCACGGCGAGAGCCTTGCGCTCCTGACGGCCCTCGCGCTGCTCAACCAATCCTATGGGCTGTTG
>JBMUAP010000193.1:0-6099 GCA_049454155.1 Blastocatellia bacterium | reverse complement strand
CGCACCCAGAGGGCCCCATGATCGAGACAAACTCCCCAGGAAGAACCGAGAGGTTGACGCCCCGTAAGGCAGGCACATCGACTTTGCCGATTCGGTAGGTCATCGTCAAGTTATCCGTCAACAGAATGGGCAGCAGATTTGGCAGCAGAGTTGGATTCATGGTCTTCGGCCGGCAGGGGTTGTTCAGCGGGACACGCCCGGTGATGACGGGGGAGCTCCCCGTAGACTATTCATACGAAAGAGCTTTCACCGGATCTTGATTGGCCGCCCGAATCGCCGGATAGAGCGCCCCAATCGCTCCCGCCACCAGCCCAATGGCTGCGGCGACCACCATCCAGCTCCAGTGAAACTCCAGTTGCAGGGACGTCTGGTGCTCGATTATCGCCCCAATCGTCACGGCCAGCACCAGCCCGACGACGATTCCGATCAAGCTGATCGTCAGGGCCTCCTTCTCAATCACCGCCACGATATACCCTCGCGAGGCGCCGAGCGACTTGAGGATCCCAATCTCACGCGTCCGCTCGGTGATGGTCGTGTACATGGCCAGCAGGATCACCAGCAGACTGACGATCGTCGAGAGCGTCAGGACTGCCTTGACGAAGCTGTCGATGCCCGGAATCGCCCGCCCGAAGCCGGTCGAAATGTCCCGCGTCAGCAGGACGATGTTTCCAGGCAATTCACGGTTGATCCGTTCCTGGACCTCTACCTGCCGGTCCGGGTCGCTCACCTTGACCATCATGAAGGTGCATTTGTTCTAGGCGGCAAGGTACTGCTGCAGGTGGCGAAGGTCCATTTTGATGCGGGCACCCGACTCCGGTCCATAGATTCCAACGACCGTCAGCGTCTTGCCAAAGACCTGGAGCTTGCTCCCGACGCCAAGCTTGCCCTGCTGGGCCTTGATTTCGTCGATGATGACCTCTTGTTCGCCTTGAAAAGCCCTGCCTTCGAGAATGCGAAGACCACTGATCGCCGCGTATCCATCCAGCTCGATCCCGTCGACCTGCTCAAACCCGAGGCCGGAAGGCCCACTCTGCACATACCGCCCGACGGGACTGACCTGCGTTACCCCTTCGATCTGACTCAGCCGCCCAGCATACCGAACATCGAGCGAGAGGATCGACGAGGGCGAGAGCACGCTCGAGCCCTTCCGCGTAAACTGAATTTCGGCTCCCAGCCCTTTCTCGCGACGGATCCGGTCGTTGAGCATTCCCCGGACGAGTCCGGTGTTGAGGACGACCAACAGAACACCCAGGGCGACTCCACTGACGCTGATCAAGGTTCGGGTCGGGCGTTGTCGCAGGTTGGAGACGATTAAACTGTCCATGAAATTGATCTTACTGGCGTGGCGATATCTGGATGATGATCAGGGCCGATCGCAAGCCCAAGGAGCACTCAACCCCGGTGCCCTGTCAGCGCTGGCGCTCTCAAGGGCGACCGAGGCTGATGTCTGTTTCCCCCCTGGCCGGCTTGATCGCCGCGCGAGGTGGGGCCGGGGACGGCTTGACCCCTTGAGGCCCTTCTGGCCCATCGAGGTCAGTTTCGGGGAGGCCCTCGGTATTTTCCAACTGAAAAACGCCCGCCGGCAGGGTGACATTGGTCTCGAACTTGCCTTCGATGAAGAGCAATCGCGCCTGGTAGCTGTCATAAGGGCGACTGACCTGGATCGAGCTGGGCCAGAGCGTCGGGTCTGAGTCCTTCAAGGCGCGATAGTCGGAATAGGTGACATCGGTCTCGAGCCGGCCCGTGTCGTTGAAGATCTGCTGTCGGGAGAAGAGGACGTTGCGCGTCCGGTCAAACCAGAATCGCCGGGTAACCCGTCCGGTGATCTCTCCCTCGTTCGCCCGCATGATCTCCGCCAGAACATAGTACGACCGAAGGATCCGCGAACCTTTCTTCGCTCCCGGCATCGGGTCCGGCTCCTCCTGTAAAGTCTCTTCCAGGCTGTAGTGGTACCGGGAGTCTTCCCGCTGGAGAGGTCGGATGAGCAGGGCATCGGTGAAGTGGAACGGGCGGGCGGCGATCAGAGCGCTACGCCCCTTCTCGCCCAAGCGTTCGCGCCACTCGCTGTAGTCTGCCGTGTTGGTGCCAAAGAGAAACCGTCGGAAGTCCGTCGGGTAGACGGCGACGCGAAAACGGTTCTCTTCCGAGACCATCTCGGCGATCCGGGTCTTGACGACTGGAACATTGATCACGAGACGAATCTTGTCGGGTCGTTGGAGGGCGAGGAGGGCATCGGCGTCCCGGTATCGCTGGGCTGACTCCAGATCGTCGAAGCGCAGGTAGATGCTCGAGGCTCGCAGCGTGTCCAACTGGAAGAACGGCCGAAGCTGTTCGGTCATCTCCGCGACGGTCGCCGTGCCGATGGGGGTTAAGAGGTGCGGGATGGTGACGTCTTTCACCTTGACCAAGCCGCTACAGGCCGGTCCGAGGATCACCCCCACCAGAAGAACTGACCAGATGGCGCGTCTGCTTCTCAATCGCCTCCCCATTCACCTCATTCCTGATTCCTTGGGATTCTTCCCTGACACCGTGCAGGCCAATCGCACAGCCCTCGATGGACAAAGCCGTTGCTCCTCTTCTCGACAAGGATCACCAGGACATTGAATCGCACGGGCCATCTCTCCCTCCGGGAGGCACCCGTGACGCTGGAGGATTTTGCCGAAGAACCAATCGACTGGCCCCACCAAGAGCCTTGACGAAAAGACTTCGCGAAAAGCCATTGTGGAAGACCTTCGGGAAAGATCTCTTCGATTCTCAATCCCAGATCACACGAATCCAAAAGTAACTGTGACGCTATCAGATGCCCCTTCTCTTGTCAAATTTCCCGTTCAGCGTGCTCCGAGCGCGCGCGAAACTGGTGCTTGACGCCCCCCATTCGCTGGCGTAGACTTCGACGTGGAAATTGTCCACGTCGGTGATCCGGTCCTTCTCCTTGAGGACAGTGGGGTTCTGAAATGAACTGCCTTGGGAACATTGTCAACCACCCATGACGATCTAGGATGATCCAGGTTTTGTGATCCCAGTTCTCTGATCCAGGTTGATAGACCCTTAGACAGCGGGTGACGCGACTTCATTGTCGCCGCTGGGCGTTTCTCAAGGAGCATTCAAGATGATCGGGTCAAGATGATCAGGTTTGGAAAGTACGTCGAGGCAGAGGCTCCATTGCGAAGGGCAGGATCGACCAAGTGAGAAGCAGGGAGGGCAATATGCACCAGAAGGGAATTCGAAGACGCCCCACGATGTGGCAGCGCGGAGGAGCACTGGCGATGGCGCTGACGCTCGTCTGGACGATGGTCGGGATGTTGCTGGTCGGACCCGCTTCCGTCCTGGCCCAGGACGATGGCAACAAAAAGAAGAAGCGACGTGGAGGGGGCGAGTCGGTCAAGAGCGTCTACAAGCGCTGGGTCGATGAGGACGTCCGCTGGATCATCACCGATGAGGAGCGAAAGACGTTCAATTCGCTCAAGACCGACGACGAGCGCGAGCAGTTCATCGAGCAGTTCTGGCTGCGCCGCGATCCGGATCCCGACACGGATGTCAACGAGTACCGCGAGGAGTATTACCAGCGGATCGCCTACGCCAACGAGAAGTACACCAGCGGTATCCCTGGCTGGAAGACCGATCGGGGCCGCATCTACATCATGTTCGGCAAGCCAGATCAGATCGAATCACACCCCTCCGGTGGCAGCTACAATCGCCCGATCTGGGAAGGAGGCGGGACGACCGCGACCTTCCCCTTCGAGATCTGGTGGTACCGGTACCTTGAAGGAGTCGGCTCTGACATCGAGATCGAGTTTGTCGACCCGAGTGGGTCGGGAGAGTACCGGATTGCACGCAGTCCGGATGAGAAGGACGCCCTGCTCTACACTCCGAACGCGGGCTTGACCCTCGCCGAGCAGCTTGGGTTGGCGAACAAGGCCGACCGCGTGGCCTTTGGAATGTTTGGCCCGAACGGGCAAGGCAACTTCATGAACGGGGGAGGTCAACTCTTCGGAATGCGTGCCCAGGATCAGCCGTTCGAGCGGTTGGCGCGGTTGACCGCCCTCCAGCGACCTCCCAAGGTCAAGTTCAATGACCTCGCTGCCCTGGCCAACGAGTCCGAACTGCCCAAGGCCAGCTTTGATGTTCTCTCGGCCGGTCTGAACATCAATCTGCTGCGCGTCACCGAGAGCGCCGTGCTCACCTCGTTCACCGTCCAGCTCGAAAATCAGGACTTGGTCTACAAAGAGGTCGGTGGACTGCCGCAGGCCGCCATCAACATCTACGCCAAGGTGACCAACGTCGCTGGTCGCCGAGCTGGGCAGTTCGAGGACGTTGTCACCTCCAGCTACACCCCTGAATCGCTCGACCAAGGCATGCAGCAGCGCTCGGCTTATCAGAAGAACGTCGTTCTCGCTCCGGGCAATTACAAGGTTGACCTGGTGGTACGCGACGTCAACAGCGGGAAGACGGGGGTCATCAAGCAGGGCTTTGTCGTTCCACGGTACGAGGAGGGGCGACTTTCGACCTCGACGTTGATCCTCGCCTCGAAGATCGAGCCGCTCAATGGGCGCCTCGCCACCGGGCAGTTCGTGCTCGGTGCGCTCAAGGTCATTCCCAACGCGACGGGCGAGTTCAAGGGAGATCAATCCCTCGGCGTCTATATGCAGGTCTACAACGTCTCCATCGATCAGGCGACGTTGCGACCCAGTGTCGACATCGAGTATGTCGTCTCCCAGAAGGACAAGGAGCTGATGCGGATCAAGGAAGATGGCAACAACGGCCTCAGCTCGATCAACAGTCAGCAGATCACCCTCGCACGACTGATTCCCCTCAAGACCTTCAAGCCGGGCTTCTACGATGTGCAGGTCTTGATTCGGGACAATGTCGCCAACCAGATGATCGCCACCGACAAGGACACCTTCCAGGTCAAGTGAGCAGAAGATTCCCCTCGGATGACGAGGGCAGCGGGTAAGACGGGGAGGAGCCGGGTACGGCGGCCTCCCCGTTCGCATTTGACGGGCGGGCGGGGAGATTTGCTCGCGACGAGGTCGTGTGGTGTTTCCGCCACCTCAGACCCTTTTTGTCAACCGATACCGCTGAGTCGGGCTACATTCGGCGGTGAGGGTCGGAATGTAGAAGGCCGTACTTGACGGAAATTTCTGGCAAGGCTGACGTTGCCTGCCAGTCACTTTTCAAAGATCAAGCACGGGTAGGGTCCAGCGAGGCCGCTGGAGAGCTTTCGTTGAGCTGGCGACGGAGCTGGTTGACGAGGAGATGGGCCTGCCGAGTCGGTTCGGGTTGGCGATGGCGCAAGGTGGAGGCGAGGACGAGCCGCACTGCAGTGGCGAGATCGATACGATGGCCGGGGGAGACGTAGACAGGGGCGACGCGGTCCCGCGTGCGGACGACCATTCCGATCACCTCCGAGGCGGCCTCCAGCGGAGAGCTTCCTCCGCGGGTGAGTGGGGGATCGAGGGCCTGACCGGTTAATCGTTGCTTGGCACACCCGATGGTCGGCAGGTCGAGCCAGAGGCCGAGGTGGCAGGCGAGGCCAAAGCGTCTCGGGTGAGCCGTCCCGTGGCCATCGAGCATGAGAACGTCGGGTTTGATGTGGAGTCTCTCCCACGCTTCGAGCAGGGGAGGAGCTTCCCGGAAGCTGAGCAGCCCAGGAAGATAGGGGAAAGGAGCCGTCGTGCGGACGTGGCTCGAGTCGAGGATCGAGAGATCCCGCAGGCGGAGCACAACGATTCCCGCATCGACGATATTCGAGAAACGGTGAAAGGAGAGATCGGCCCCGGCAATTGTCTCCGGCTCCTTGGCGAGGGGGGTGAGCCGGACTTGGCGACTCAGCTCGCGCTGCAGGGCAATCGCTTCCGTTGGGGAGAGATCCCAGCGATGCGGTGGATTCATCCCTCGCTCTCCTCCTCCGCGATGGCCGATCCGTGGGAAGGGACCAGCGGCTAGTCCCCAATCTGAATGAGCGTCAAGGAGAAGTGGAGCGTCTCCCCCGCGAGCGGATGGTTGGCATCGAGAGTGACGCTCGATTCCGTCAGCTCGGTGATGGTGAGTGGGATGGTCCCTTCCGGCGTTTGCATCTCGATCGCCATTCCCAATTCA
>JBMUAP010000192.1:0-6165 GCA_049454155.1 Blastocatellia bacterium | reverse complement strand
CGCGCAGCTGGTCAAAACCCTGGCGCAGCGACTGGATGAAGAGGTCCTCGCGCGGGATCCAGCCGGATGTCTCGATGATTTGAAGAAGGACAGGGAGTCGCAGTATCGGGCGGCAGGGCCGGTGGTCTGCCTGCAAGAGCCAAATGTCAAGGAGTCGGCGGGTGGGCTACGCGATCTGCATACGCTCTGTTGGGCGATTCGCATTGTCCTTGGATCGGGGGCTGAGGAGGGAGTCGCCCTCGGAAGCGCGCTGATTCGGCACAGACTGCTGGCGGGTGGGGTTCGTCATCAGGATGTCGAGGAGATGATGAACGCCTATACCTTCACGCTGCGGGTTCGCCACGAGATGCACCAGCAGACGGGGCACCCAAGTGATCTGCTGACGCTGGGGGTGCAGCAGCAGATCGCGGAGAGTTTGGGATACCGCGACACGGAGCAACAGCAGGCGACCGAGTTGCTGATGCGCGACTATTACCTGGGAGCGCGCCGTCTCCACTTCTTGAGTGCCTCGTATGTTGAGCGCTTGCGCCATCGTCACCTCAAGCGGAGGTGGTACCAGCGGGCGAGGGTTGCCCCGGCGATGGGTGGCTTCATCATTCGTGATGGCTTGTTGGAGTGGAACAGTGCGACCGAGGAGGGACGGCTCGATCTGCCGCGGATGATGCTCGCCTTCGGGTATGCGCAAGCGACAGGCTCAGAGATCGGTGTGACGCTGCAAGAGTCGATGGAGGCGGCACGCCAGCAAGTCGAAGAGGCGGAGCGGACATCTCCGGAAGTCCGGGAGTCCTTTCTGCGGATGGTCGCGACGACCGGACGTGCCGCGGGAACCCTGCGACGAATGCACGGTCTCGACCTCCTCGGGGCGATTCTTCCCGAGTTTGGCCGCCTGACCTGTCTTGTGCAGCACGATCTGTTCCACCGCTACACAGTGGATGAGCACACGTTGCGTGCCCTCGAGGTGTTTGATGAACTGTATGCCTCGCGGGGGAAGGCGCTCGAACGATACCGCACGCTCTATCAGCAGGTCGCGGATCCACTGGCACTGCATCTAGGGATGCTCTTTCACGATATCGGCAAAGGGCTTGGCGGGGTGCACTCGGAGAAGGGCGTCGAGATCACTCGTCGGATCTGCCAAGAGTGGGCGATTCACGAGGAGCGGGCCGAGACGATTCTCTTTCTGGTGCGCGAGCATTTGGTGATGTCACAGATCTCGCAGCGAAGGGATCTTACCGACGAGAAGGTGATTCGCGACTTCGCCGCCCGGGTGGGAACGGTCGAGCGGCTGGGCCTGCTGACCCTGCTGACCTATGCCGATGTCAACGCAGTTGGGCCTGGGGTCTGGAATGAGTGGAAAGACTCGCTGCTGTGGGAACTCTATCAGCGCACCCACGCGGTGCTGGCCCCGCTTGAAGAGAACGAGAAGGCCCATCAATCCCTGATCGAGTTGTTGGTCAAGTCGCTCGCGAGCGAGTTGAGCGAGGAGGAGGTGCGGAGCCACCTCGCTCTCCTGCCGCGTGACTACGCGCGCTTCACGCCAGCCGCGACGATTGCCGAGCATCTGCGGCTGGCGACCCGGCAGCTCTCGCAGCCAGTTCGAACCAGTTGGAAACTGGACTTGACGACGCGATCAACAGACCTCCACCTCAGTACGCACGACCGGCGCGGACTGCTGGCGAGCGTCACCGGGGCCTTGGCGGCTCACGGCGTGAGTATTTTGAGTCTTCAACTCAATACACGGGCGGATGGATTGGTCGTCGACTCCTTCAAGGTGGTCGATGCGGCGGGGGAACCGATCGTCGATCCAAGCCGTTGGCAGCAATTGGACGCGACCATACAACGATCGCTTCGGGGAGAGTTCGATGTTGCCACGGCTGTCACGCGTCGGCTTCGCGCACAGGGGGCGACCCGGCTGCGCAAGCGACACCTCCGGCAGTCATCGACCCCGCAGTTCGGCTGGGACCAGCAGACCTCGGAGAAGAGCACCATTCTCGAGGTGCGCGCCGGGGACAGATTGGGATTGGCCTACCGCATCGCCAGTACTCTGACCGGCCTTGGGCTCGACATCGTCTTTGCCAAGGTCGCGACGGAGATGCACTTGGCGCTCGACATCTTCTACGTGGTCGACGCCACGGGAGGAAAACTCCCAGACGCTTCGCTCCCCGCAATTGAAGGGGTTCTCTGTGAAGCGCTGCGGGATCTGCCGTGAAAGTTTCTTCCAGTTTCGGTAGTTGGTTGGTAATCAGAATCCATAATCACAATACAGAGGAAGAAGAGGAACCCTTCGATGACTAGACAGACAATTGTAAGAAGCGCGTGGCGTCTCCTGCCCATTCTGATTGTGTCGTACAGCAGCACCCTGGCACAGACGGTCGAAGAACGACTGGCCAGTGCCGAAGCGGCGGTTGCCAGCGCGCAGAGCGCGGGGGACAACGCCTGGATGCTGGTCTGTGCGGCGCTGGTACTGATGATGACCGGTCCCGGACTGGCGCTCTTTTACGGAGGACTGGTGCGTCGCAAGAATGTGCTGGCGACGATGATGCAGAGCTTTGTGCTGATGGCGGTCATGTCCGTGCTCTGGGTGCTCTTTGGCTACAGTCTGGCCTTTGCCAAGGGCAACGCCTTGGTCGGTGGTCTTGACTATGTCTTTCTGCGTGGAGTTGGTGCAGAGCCTTCTGGCTATGCCGCGACGATCCCCCACCAGACTTTCATGGTCTTCCAGTTGATGTTTGCGATCATTACCCCGGCGCTGATCACCGGTGCCTTCGCTGAGCGAATGAAGTTTTCGGCGATGTTGCTCTTCTGTTGCTTCTGGGCACTGATCGTCTACTTCCCATTGGCTCATATGGTCTCGGGAGACCGCGGGTGGCTCTACGCCTTCCTGGGAGGTGCCATTCCGGCACTCGATTTCGCGGGCGGCACGGTGGTTCACATCTCGTCGGGCTTTTCGGCCTTGGTCTGCGCGCTCTATCTCGGGAAACGGCTGGGCTATCCTAAGACGCAGATGATGCCGCACAACCTGGTGATCAGCGTCATCGGTGCCTGCCTGCTGTGGGTGGGGTGGTTTGGATTCAACGCGGGTAGCGCGCTCGCCGCTGGTGGCCTTGCCTCGAACGCCTTTGTCACGACCCATCTGGGAGCAGCCGCAGCGACGATCGGCTGGCTCCTCGTCGAATGGATCCGCTTGGGCAAGCCGACCGTACTTGGAGGGATCTCCGGTGCCGTCGCCGGTCTGGTCGGAATCACGCCTGCGGCCGGATTCGTCACTCCAATGGCTGCACTGGCGATCGGGTTTCTGGCGGGGGTCATCTGCTTCCTCGGCGTGACCGAGTTGAAGAAGCGACTGGGATATGACGATACGCTCGATGCGTTCGGTGTCCACGGGATTGGCGGCTTGACCGGGGCTCTGCTGACCGGGGTCTTCGCCAACAGTGCGATCAACACGGTCTTCAAGGACAGTGCCGGGAATGCTCTTCCAAGCGGCTTGCTCGAAGGAAACGCGATGCAGGTGGTCAATCAGCTGATCGCTGCGCTGATCGCCATCGCGCTCGGAATGATCGCTTCCTGGGTCATTCTCAAGGTGATCGATCTGGCCATCGGCGTGCGCGTCAGCGGCGAGCACGAAACACTCGGGCTCGATGTCAGCCAGCACGGTGAGGAGGGCTACAACCTTGACCTCGATCTCGCCGCCTCGGGTGCCTTCAGTTCGGGGGAGACTCGGCTCGGATTCAGTGGTGCCGCCAATATCGTACACGAGTAGGACGGGTGGATGACCGAAGCGGCGGCCTCTGGCCGCGGCATTCAGAAAGGAGAAGCAAGCAATGAAGAAGATTGAAGCAATTATCCGCCCGCATCTGCTCGAAGGGGTCAAGGACTCACTCCAAGCACTCGGGGTGCAAGGGATGACCATCAGTGAGGTCAAGGGGTTCGGTCGCCAGAAAGGCCATACCGAGGTCTATCGTGGCAGTGAGTACAAGGTCGAGTTTGTCCCCAAGATCAAGGTCGAAGTGGTGGTCGACGACGAGATTTGCGATGGAGTCATCGACGCCATCGTGCTGGCTGCCCGGACGGGCAAGTTCGGTGACGGGAAGATCTTTGTATTTCCGGTCGAGGAGGCAGTGCGCATCCGGACGGGAGAGCACGGTCTCAACGCGGTGTAAGTCACGTCAATCCCCTCACGCCGGGGCTTCAGGCTCTCTCTCCAGGCATGGAGAAGAGTGCCAGGGGGAGGTCGGTTCCAGGGGGTAATGCTGTGACGAGAAGCGATCGTTCATCGATCAAGAAGAGAGAGGGGAGTGGACTGAACCAGCGATGCGGACACATCGCTGAGCCCGCTCCCCTCGAGCGAACCACGCAAAGCAACTGGACATCACCTGCGTGGATCTGGAGCAAGTGTAAACGCCCCGCTCGTGTGGGACAAGCGTCGGCACTCCCCTTCCAGTCCATCAGGTCTCTCGACTGGAGGCAAAGTCAATGCAGTTTTCATCCATACACCGCCGGATCGGCGCTATTCTCGATAGAAATAGGGATAGAAGGGGTAGAAGAACGAACGGTATCAATGGGGAGACAGGCCGATTCTCCTGGCTCACGACCGGGGTGGGATTGGTGATGATTCTCCTGACCCTCAGCCTGCTCTCGGTTGAGGGGAGGGCGCAGCTGGCCTCCGCCGCGATCTCCTCCGCTAACGAGCCACGGATCGAGCCGGTCATTCCAACCCGCACGGCCCGACCCAATGATCTCGAGATGGTGCGCTTGATCACGGAGCTGGAATCGAGGATTCAACAGTTGGAGCAGCGCTTGGCAACGCTCTCCGCCAGCGCTAACGAGCCGACCCACATCATTCGGGTCGACCAGGCAGCGGCCTCCACTCCCAGCCAAGCGGCGTCCCAGAACGAGAAGATCGAGAAGGAGGTGGCTGACCTCAAAGAGGAGGCCAAACAGAACGGTCAGTTCCTCAAGTTCCTCAAGGACGTGCAGGTCACGGGCGTCGTCGATGGGTACTACAGTTACAACACCAACCAGATCGATATGTTCACCCAGGGACGCGCCTTCGATGTTCGACACAACTCCTTCAGCCTGCAATTGGCGCGGCTGGGGTTGACCAAGGCCAATTCGCTGGAGAGCCCGCTTGGATTTCAGCTCGACATCGGTTTGGGCGAGACGGTCGACCGGATCATCTCGGTGAGTGACGCGCAGCAGAACGAGGCAACCAAGCATATCCTGCAAGCCTATGTCAGCTATGTCGCCCCGATTGGCAAGGGCTTGACGCTCGATTTCGGGAAGATGTACACCCCGGTCGGAGCCGAAGTGATCGACACAGCGAACAACTTCAACTACTCACGAGGTTGGCTCTTCGCCTTCGGCCCGTACTATCACATGGGCTTGCGTGCGAAATATGCGGTCAACGACAAGGTGGCCGTCTCCGGCTTTCTCTTTGATGGCTGGGACAACATATTCGAGAACAATCAGGCGCGTGTGGCTGGCAAGACCGCAGGGGTTCAGTTGAGCCTCAACCCGACTAATCGGTTCGCGCTGACCCAGACCTATCTGGCCGGCCCCGAGGCGCCCCTCGCCAATGTTCCAGACGTTTCCAGCCGTGACAACTGGCGACACGTCGCCGATACCGTGGCCACCTATCTGGTCAACGACAAGCTCTCGCTGATGGGCAACTTTGTCACTGGATCGGACGGGGACAACGATGGCAACCGGGGATCCTGGACAGGGGCTGCCGGGTATCTGCGCTACGCCTTCAACGATCGGTTCGCTTTCTCCCCAAGATTCGAGATCTTTCACGACGACAAGGGGCTGCGCACCGGTACGGCCCAGACCGTCAAAGGCCTGACATTGACGCAGGAGATGAAGCTGGCCAGTCAACTGGTGACCAGGTTCGAGTACCGACGTGATCTCTCGAACCGCGACTTCTTCACCAATTCCGTGGGCAACGCGCTGCGTCATCAGAACACATTCATCGTTGGATTGAGCTACTCCTTCTCCAGTCGCGAGTAGGGAGGGGTCTCCGCGAACAACAAGTTACTTCCGTAGCTGGTGCTTAGTTGATGGACTCTTGTGGCGGTGGGTCGAAAGGCCCACCGCATATTTTTTATAGATGGTAGGCGGAAGGTGAGGGGCGAGGGGGCGTCCCTCCAGCGATCGGAGAGCGCACCGCCC
>JBMUAP010000191.1:0-6165 GCA_049454155.1 Blastocatellia bacterium | reverse complement strand
GCGTTCCGTGCTCGCATCCTGCGTTTTCCAGCGTGCAGGGCAGGCCCGAGTTGAGGACCGTCGATGAGGAGTTTCCACCCGGGCAGAGAGAAAGGTAGGAATCGGCCGAGGCATTGGTCGAATAGCAGGCCTCCGAGACGACCTTTCCCGCCAGAAAGGGGTGGTTCCGATCGACACCGGAATCAAGAATGGCAATCGTCTGGCCGGCACCGGTGTAGCCATTCTCCCAGGCTCTTGTCCCCCCGATGAGGGCGACACTTTCAGCCAAGTCTGGCTTGATGGTCAGGTCTTTCTCGACATCCAATACCCCGCTCGATTGTTGGAGCGAGGCGACCCCGGTCGCGTTGACACGGACCGCGACGTAGGGGACGTACGCAAAAGGCTTGACGGAGGCCGGATCATACCCGGAGAGCTCTTGGAGGACCTGCTCCCGAACCTGGGCAATCACAAATTGTTGGGCTCGCGCCTGTAGCCCCCCCAGCTGCTCCCACTCCGGTTCGAAGGTGGCACGCAACCGCACAATCACTGGGACCGTGCCTGTCGTCTGCACCTCCGTGAAGAGCTGCGCGAAGTGGCGCGCAGCTCTCTCTGTCCGCACTAGACGCGCCGATTGTTCCTGGAGCACTTGGATCGTTCCCAACAGGTCGTCCGGCACTCCGAGCGGCGGCTTGGGAAGAGAGAGTGGGGGATCTTGCCCGCCTGCCATCGCTTTTCCTGATGACGTTGCCCAGCGGGGGAGAGAAGGTTCTGCCAAGACCAGCAGGAGGAGAAACGATACGAAAACTCCAAAACCCAAAGCGGATCCGCGAACAGATTGATTCTGTCTCATACTGCCCTTTCGGAGCATCGGGTGGCTCCTTTAGTGTTGTGTGTCCTGGGCGCAGAGATTTATTCCAGTGATCACCCATTCTGCGTGGGATTAATCATCGGAAAAGTACCACAGCGACTCATTCAACTTCAATGCGAGCCGTTCCATAGGCAAGATTAATTGACCACTTGCCCAATTCGCCGGACCGATGTTCAGTTAGAAAGGGAATGCAAATTGCTGGCCAGAGCGCCCAGAAGGCGGGCAGGGGAGCAAGCGAGCAGAAAATTCCCCCAGGGGTTGGTCGGCCCTGGGGGAACTGTCAAGGTGGGCTAGCGGGCGACAAGATTGATCAGCCGACCAGGGACAACGATCGTTTTGCTGATGGTTCGCCCTTCGAGGCGCTGCAGGATCCGTGGGTTGGTGACGGCGAGGTCGATCAGGTCGCTCTCGGTGATACCTGCAGGAACGATCAGTCGGGTGACCAGTTTCCCGTTGAGCTGGATGGGAATCTCCAGTTCTTCTTCCCGGGCCAAGTCCTTGTCGAACGCCGGCCAGGCTGTCTGGACGATGAGGCTCTGGTGGCCGAGCCCCGTCCAGAGGGCCTCTGCCAGATGGGGGGTCAGTGGGGCCAGCATCCGGGTGAGGGATTCGAGGGCTTCGCGAATGACGAAGCGATCACTCGGGCTGGCTTGATCGGTCACGAGTTGGCTGTCGAAGGCGTAGAGTTCGTTGGTCAACTCCATCAACGCGGCGATCGCGGTGTTGAATTGGAGACGGTCGCCGATATCGCGGGTGACGCGCTCGATCGTCTGGTGTGTCTTCCGGCGCAGTGCACGCGCCGCTACGGAAAGCTCTGCCAAGTTCTCCCCATTCGTGGGGGGCAGGATCGTGTGCCATTTCCAGGTAATTCTCCAAACCCGATTGAGAAACCGGGAGGCCCCTTCGGCACCTGCCTCGCTCCATTCGAGGTCTTTTTCGGGGGGAGCGGCGAAGAGCATGAATAGACGGACAGTATCCGCGCCATAGATCCGGATCATCTCATCTGGGTCGATGGTGTTCTTCTTCGACTTGGACATCTTCTCGATGCGTCCGACGGTGACAGGGCGCTGACAATGCCGGCAGTGGCCCTCAATCACATCGTTCGGGTGGAGCCAGTCGTGCTCCTCACATCGGTACGTGGCCAGACAGACCATCCCTTGTGTCAGGAGTCGGGTGATCGGTTCTCCAAAGGTGAGCAACCCAAGATCCCGCATGATCTTGGTCCAGACACGGGTGTAGATCAGGTGCAGAACGGCGTGCTCGATGCCGCCGATGTATTGATCGACGGGGGTCCAGTAGGCGGCGATCTCCGGATCGAAGGGGAGAGACTCGTTGCCCGGGTCACAGTAGCGGAAGTAGTACCAGGAGGAATCGACGAAGGTGTCCATCGTGTCGGTGTCGCGTCGCGCAGGTCCGCCGCAGGTTGGACAGCTCGTCTCGACAAAAGCACGATGTTCGGCGAGGGGAGCCCCTGGAGTTTTGAAGTTGAGATCGGCGGGCAATTCGACTGGCAATTGCGAGGCCGGAACCGGAACAATCTGACAGACTGGGCAGTGGATGAAGGGAAGGGGCGTTCCCCAGGCTCTCTGTCGGGAGATCCCCCAATCGCGGATCTTGAAGTTGACGCGGGCTTGTCCGAACCCTTGTTGCTCCGCGCGGGCGATCATCGACTGCTGTGCCTCCACGATGGTCAGGCCACTCCACTCGCCCGAGTGGATCAGCCTGCCCCCCTCCTCTTTGGCGGTATAGGGGAGAGAGGTGGCCGGTTCTTCTTCTCCTTCTGGAAGAATCACCTGACGGATCGGGAGCCCATACTTCTGGGAGAATTCGAAGTCGCGTTCGTCGTGAGCCGGTACCGCCATCACTGCGCCAGTTCCATAACCTGTCAGGACGAAGTTCGCCGTCCAGATCGGCAGTTTGGCACCACTGAAGGGATTGATCGCCCACCAGCCGGTGAAGACACCCGTCTTCTCTCGTCCCTCTTCGAGCCGTTCGCGGGGGGCGAGAGCGGCCTGCTCCTCCCGGAACCGCAGCACTTCCGCGCTGACTTTTCCGGCCGCCGCCCATTCATCGAGCAGGGGGTGGTCGGGGGCAAGGATCACGGAGCTGGCTCCGAAGATGGTGTCGACCCGCGTGGTGAAGACCCGGACCGTCTGCTTCTCGTTGCCGTCGATTCCGAAGTCAATCTCTGCGCCGCGGCTGCGTCCAATCCAGTTGCGTTGCATCGCCAGGACGCGCTCTGGCCATCCGCCTTCGAGCTCGGCGAGGGAATCGAGCAGCTCATCCGCGTAGTGGGTTACCCGGATGAACCACTGCTCGAGTTCACGCTGCTCGACGGGGGTGTCTTCGTGACGCCAGCAGAACCCGCCTTCGGCCTGTTCGTTGGCCAGCGAGGTGTTGCACTTGACGCACCAGTTGACGGTGGCCTTGCGTCGGTAGACCAGTCCCTTCTTCCACATCTCGATGAGGAGCCACTGGTTCCAGCGGTAGTAGGCCGGTGTACAGGTGGCAATCTCGCGGCTCCAATCGTAGTTGAATCCGAGTCGCTGCAGTTGGGCCCGCATCGAGTCGATATTCTCGATGGTCCACTGATCGGGTCGCGCTCCGTGTTTGATCGCGGCGTTCTCGGCGGGCATCCCGAAGGCATCCCACCCCATCGGGTGCAGGACGTTGAATCCGGTCATGCGTTTGAAGGTCGAGAGGGCGTCCCCAATCGTGTAGTTGCGGACGTGACCCATGTGGATTCGGCCGGACGGGTAGGGCAGCATCTCCAGGCAGTAGAATTTGGGTCGAGCGGGGTCGGCCTTTACTTCGAAGGCCTTGGCCGCCTTCCAGCGGGCTTGCTGCCGTTCTTCGATCTCTTGGGGAAAGTATTTTTCTTCCATCTTGCTTCACTTGTCAGGGGCAGGGTCACCCTGAGGTTCCATCAGGTCTCTTCTCTACGTCGGGCCATTGATGCCCAAGGCTCTCGAGGAGCTGCTGCGCGGAGGGGGGCTCGCCTCAATCAAGCGCAAATCTTACACACCGCCTCGGGGGAAGTCTAGGATCTTTGCCGTTCGGTTGGCGTGAGGCCAAGCTCCCTTCAGGACAGTCTGCGCAGAATGACGCATTTGAGGTAGTTGGTCTCCGGGACCGTCAGGAGCGCCGGATGGTCACGTGGTTGGGACCTCCTTTCGAGGACCTGGAAAGTGCGTCCGGCATCGGCTGCCGCCTCCATCAGCATCTCGAGAAAGAGGGGTTCGCCGACGTGATGGGAGCAGCTGCTCGTCACCAGTATCCCGCCGGGAGAGAGCAGCCGCATGGCTCGCAGGTTGATCTCCTTGTATCCGCGCAGGGCTCCCGGGACGGCGGCCCGGTTGCGGGCAAAGGCGGGAGGGTCGAGGACGATCGTCTCGAACTGCTCTCCGGCGTCGTCATAGACGCGGAGCTGATCGAAGACATTGGCTTCGAGGAAGGTGACGTGGGCGAGCTGGTTGAGTGCCGCGTTCTGACGCGCCCGTTCGAGGGCGGCCGCCGAGAGGTCGATCGCCGTCACCGACTGGCAGCGGCGGGCGAGATGAAGGGCAAACGACCCATAGAAGGTGAAGCAGTCGAGGCCACGGCCGTGGGCATAGCGCTCCGCCGCGGCGCGATTCTCCCGTTGATCGAGGAACGCACCCGTCTTCTGTCCTTCGAGCAGGTCGACCAGAAACCGGAGCCCGTTCTCGGTGATCTCCTGCCCCCCCGCCGGGAGGTCTCCCGCGAGGAGGCCGCGCTGGAGAGGGAGCCCTTCGAGCTGGCGGACGCGCACATCGTTGCGTTCGACGATGCCGCGTGGGGTGAGCCGCTCCGAGAGCAGTTCGACCCACATCGCTTTCAGTGCCTCCATTCCCTGGGTAAGCGTCTGGAGGACGAGGGCATCTCCATAGCGATCGACCACCAATCCTGGCAGCCCGTCCCCCTCGGCATGGACCAACCGGCAGGTCTCTCCCTCTCCGATGACAGATTCTCGCCAGTCGATCGCCTGCGCCAATCGAATTCGCCAGAAGTCTTGGTCGATCCGCTCATCAGCCTGGCGCGAGAGCACTCGGAGCGCGATCTCCGACTCCGCTCCGTAGTGTGCCCAGGCGACAAAGCGCCCGCGATGGTCGACAACACGGACAACTGCCCCGCTCTCCGCGCGATCAATCGTCCGCAGGTCGCTCCGATAGACCCAGAGATGGCCGCTGCGAATCCGCGCGAGCCCTTTACTGGTCAGGGTGATTTCGCCTCGGACTGGCGAGCTGCCGACGGGTGGTTCCTTCCTGGCGGGAACTTGCGGTGATGCCTCTTGACTCTTCTCCATAAATGCAGAACGATATCCTTTCGTATGACGCCGTATGACGCCGTATGACGCTCGCGTGACGATGGTCCCGCTTCGCTCTCTTGACTCCCCCCAAACCGGCAGTGATCGGACCGGAGTGAGAATTGGGATCTTCTCCCGGGAACTTCTCTTGAAAGAGGAGGCAACGACTCCCCCCAGAGGGGCGACCTCATTCCCCGGAAGGGCACGGACGAGCAAAAGCGCAAGAGGGCAATGTCCCTTATCTCCTGCGTCGGGTCAAGGGGGTTGGTTCCCCCAAGTCATCGTCGCGGGAGGGGCGCGACCAATGGCTGTTTCAGCGTGCAGGTCGATGGGGAGCCGGAGGCCCGGTCAGGTGGCTCCCGGTCGGGTGTATCTGCTGTCTATATCTGCTCTCTATGGACTCACAAACTGTCTATTTGGGGCTTGGATCCAATCTTGGGGATCGGGCTTCCTTCCTCTTGCAGGCTGTCCGGGGACTGCTCGATCATCGTCTCCCGGTGCGAGCCCTCTCCCCTCTCTATGAGACAGACCCGGTTGGCTACCTCGACCAGCCCAGCTTTCTGAACATGGTTCTGGCGATCGATGGAACGGGATGGGATCCCTGGCGGGTGTTGACCGTCTGTCAGGAGATCGAGACCTCTCTTGGTCGGCGCCGGTCGATTCCACAGGGCCCGCGGACCATCGACCTCGATCTGCTCTTCTTTGGGCAGCAGGTTGTCACTGGAAGCCGCGACGGGCTTGACCTCGTTGTCCCTCATCCCCGCTTGGCGGAACGCCCCTTTGTCCTGATCCCCTTGTACGATCTCGATCCTGCTCTTCTTCATCCGGTACTCGGGAAGACCGTTGCGCAACTGCTCGCCGCGGTCTCCTCCCAGAAATCTTCCTCCTCCACGGTCCCATCCGCCGTCAGACGATACGACCCGGGTGACGGCACCGCGAGATCCGGCTGGCAGGAGCCCCTTTTTTATCAGCAGAACTGACGAGCCATGGAAAT
>JBMUAP010000190.1:0-6167 GCA_049454155.1 Blastocatellia bacterium | reverse complement strand
CCCCTCGCCCCTCTCACTATGGACAGACGTGGGTCATTCCAAAAGATTCCCCTCGCCGATCAGATCATTGGGCTTTGCGTTCATTCGGCTTTCCCATTAAGATCAAGCCCGAAATATGCTGCCACAAATCTTGCGAAAACGATGGTTGCTGCTGCTGCTGCTGATGGGGGTACCGGCGTATCTGGGAGGGGGGTATTTGTCCCTGCGCCATGCGCCGGAGGTGCGACTGGGAATCGCGGTCGACCGGGAGATGGCGATCGAGCGGGCCACCGAGTATGCGAATGAGATCGGGTTTCCGGTGCTTGGATGGAAACCGTTCCTGATCACACGGACGAATGAGGACCTGCAGTTCTATTACCGGAAGCAGTTGGCGGAAGCGGGGACGGGAGGGGGTACCGGGTGGCGGGTGGGACAGCGATTCGTTCCGGAGGCGACGATCGGAGTCAAGTTTCGAGCACCGGATGGGAGTGAGTCGGTCGAGGTTCTGCTGGACGTCAAAGGGGAGCCGCTGGGGTACGAACAGACCGTCTCGCGGGTCGTTCCGACAGCGGATCTAGGGGAGTTGGAGGCGCAGCGGGTCGCCCTGCGGGCCCTGCGGGCACGGATGCGCGGGACAGGGATCGAGGTCCCAACCAAATTACCCTTGGGGGAGATCGTCCGGGGCGAGATCGCGACTCGTCGGTATGTCTGGAGGTGGCAACTCCCGGAGGCCCCGGAGCTGCTCTTGCAGAGTGAGCTGAAGGTTCGGGGAACGCGCCTGGTCGCGGACTTGGTAACAGCGACGATCGACCCAGATTATGCGCGAACCGCCCTGCGCAGCGACTCGCCGCTGAAGATTGTCAGCGTGGTGCTCTATACGCTGGCCGTCTTTCTGGTGCTCTTGTTCGGGATCTTCCGGTTTGTCCAGCGGGTGCAGGAGAAGGAGGTCTCCTACACCCGCTCGGTGATCTTCGGACTGTTGATTGCGGGGATTCTCAGTGGGACCCTGCTGACGACCGATGTCCCGACTTACGATACGTTGGCCAACCCAGACTTTCCGGTACCGGAGTGGTCGGTCGTCTTCAGCGTCCTTCTGACGCACCTGCTGATTGGCCTCTTTCTGGGGTTGGCCTATGCCAGCGGCGAGGGGGACCTGCGCGAGCCCTATCCGGGGAAGCTGACCTCGCTCGATGCCCTGCTGACCGGGAACCTCTTTTCGCGGAATGTCGGGCGGGCGTTTCTGATCGGGTGGGCCGTGGGGGGATGGATCTTCTTGTGTCAGGAGTTGGCGATCCTGCCCTGGGTAGCGAGTGGGATTTGGGGGCTGGAACTGGGGACGCTCGACGCTTGGTTTGGAAAAGCGCCCTGGCTCTTCGGCTGGTTTGGCTGGGTAACAGACGTCATCTTGGTGATCATGATTGGGCTTTTGTTACCACTCCCATTTCTCTACCGGCGGTTTCAATCGAGGCGGATCATGTTGCCGGCGATGGCGGTGACGCTCTGGATCGCGTGCAGTGCTCCGTACCTCCCCCTGCGCCCGTGGGAGGCGGTGCTGGTCTTTGCGATTCCGCGGATGGCCTTCACCTTTCTCGCGTTTCTCGAGTTCGACCTGCTGACAGCGGTGATCGCGCTGGCTGCACCGACTTTCGTTGGAAACACGATCAGCCTGCTGGCGCAGCCGGTTCCGTCTCTTCAACAATCCGGGATGGTCTCAGTAGCATTGGCACTGGGGCTCCTGGGGATCGCGCTGGTGCTCTCGTGGCGGGGTCGATCTTATGGGGAGGAGGAGGTACGGCCAGTCTATGCGCGGTATCTTGCCGAGCGGTTGGGAATGCAGGCGGAGGTATTCGCGGCGAGAGAGGCCCAGGTTCGCTTGATGCCAGAGCGGATTCCGACCTTCGATCGATTTGCGATCGCGGCAGAGTGTTTGCCGGCCTTCGAGGTGGGAGGAGACTTCTACGACCTGATCGAGCTGGAGCCGGGGAAGGTGGCGGTCGTCATTGCAGAGGGAGGGGGGCAGGGGCTTGGATCCGCCCTCTCGATCGCGTTTGCCAAGGGGTTTCTATTGCCCAAACTGAAAGGGGAGACTCAACTCGATGGTGGCCCGACCGAGTTGATGCGTGCGCTCCGCAGCCAACTGACGCCCCGGGTCGAGGATGAGACCAATCTGGGGTTCGTCCTGGCATTCATCGACGCGACCGAGGGGATGCTGCGCTATGCCCGCTCCGGAAATTTTCCGATCGTGCGGCTCGCCATGCCCGACGCGGAGCCAACGGATGAGCCACTCCCGCTGGTCGAGCCATCGGAAATCTCCAAGCTGTTCCCTTCTCCGGCCGGTCCTGATCATCCGATCCGTATCATCGAAGGCGAAGCGATTCTGCCGCCAGGGGCGAGCGTGCTCTTCCTGACCGACGGGATCGTCAAGAACCTTGCCCAGCAGCAACTGGAGTTGGCTCTGCTCTCCCCGCGATCGGGGGTGGATTGGGCACGTTCGAGCCAAGCGGACCTGCAGGAGTCCCTCAGCCGCGCCGTCAAGCAGATCTCCAAAGTCTCCCGACGAGCGGGCGCCGAAGACGATCTAACGGCCGTGCTGGTCCGGATTGGGGAGAACTGACGCATGCGACCCGCCGGTTTTGTCCATGAACGTCGCTGGCTCGTGCTCCTTCCAGTCCTCGCTGGAGTTGGCGTCGCGCTCTGTCTCTGGCTCTTTCCGTGGATCCACCCCAGTGGCAGCTGGGGGGTCGAGATTGACCGCGCCGCCGCGATCGAGGAGGCACGCGCGATGGGGCAGTCGCTCGGTCTCGAGCTGGGCGAGTGGCGCCCCCAGGTCGCGTCGCGGTACCTTCGCAATGACGAGTTCCTCCTGCGCACCGCAGCGCAGCGGCAGCATTCCAACGGAACGCCATTGGTTCCGGCCCCGGTCCTTGAGTTCTTCTCACCGGTCATCTTTGAAGTGCAGTTGACCGACCCTGTCACCAATCAGCAGATCCTGATCGATCTGACCCGACGGGGAACCTTGCGCCGATTCTACGCCGCCCCGCTGTCACCGGCGAGATCATTGCCCACGCGGGAGCAGGGAGTGCCCAGCAACTCCTCGCGTAACGCCCCTCTCGCTTCCGATGAACCCGACGACTCGGCCCCCCTCATCACCCTCTCCCGCCAGGAGGAGACGGCGCGGATCACCCGGGCCTATTCGCTGCTGACCTTGCTGCTTCCGCAACTCCAGCAACTGCAGGTCACGCTCTCGGAAGCGAGCTATACCCGCGAGATTACCCGGTTGCGCTATCGTGTGCTGGGGGAGGAGGAGTGGGTCTCGCCTGTCTGGACGGTCGTCATGCGTGGGGAGCAACTGGAGAGGATCGAGTTCTCTCCGGGGTTCTCTCCCAGCTTTCGCCGCGAGGCGGAACTGCGGCAGGGGGAATGGGCGAGGTGGTTGAGCCAAGTCGATGGGGTCTACATGTGGGTCGTCCTGCTCATCGGCATCATCTCTTTCCTTGGCTCAGCCGCGCTCGGGCGTCTCCAGCCGCGATTGACCCTTCTCTTCTGGGCGGCCAGTTTTGTCTTCTTGCTGAGCTTCAACTGGGGGGGAGCCGGACTGGACCGGATCCAGAGGGCGCTGGAAGGGTCTGGTCTCGAGATCTGGCTGGAGAGAGTCCTGCAATGGGGATTGTATGGCGTGACCATGCTCGGCATCTCCTTCCTCCTCTTCGTCATCTTTTCGACAGGTCTGGCGATCTCCTTGAAGGTGCCACGGCGTCGCACGATCGGGTTTGAGCTGTTGCTGAAGGGGAGTTGGCGGACCAAGCCGGTGACGGGCAGTCTGCTGACCGGACTCAGCCTCGGAGGACTGATTGCCGCCCTTCCGTTGGTGATCGCCGCGAGTGGCTGGATCCCCGGGATCGAACTCGACGCCCTCGGTCGTAATGAGGACCTCGCCGGACGCGCCCCGGCAATGGCCGCCGCGGTCTCGGTGCGCGGCCTGCTCTACTTCATTCTCTTTGGGCTGCTCGCCCCGCTGCTCCAAGCCTGGATTCGGGGACGGATTACGCTGCGGGTCGTCCTGATCCTCCTCTCAACATTCATCCTCTTTGGCGTCAATCACGTCTACCTGCCGGCCGCGGGGATTGTCTGGGTCTCCCTGCTGCTCGGCTCGCTGCTGACATTTCTCTACTTCCGGATTGGCCTCCTTGGGTTGACCGTTGCCACCCTGACGGCCGAGGCCGTGACGGCGGCCAACGTCCTGCTCTCCCAGCCCAATCCGCTGCTGCAGCGCTCTGGTTGGTCGATCCTCACCGTCATCGCCCTTGGCATCGGAAGCACGTGGCTGATCTACTGGCGCTCGCGCCCCGTCCGCGCGGAGGAGTTGGCGATCCCACCGCGACTCCTTGAGACACGGGCCGAACGGGATCGACTCCAGGCGGAGTTTGCCGTCGCACGCCGGGCGCAGGAGAAGCTCCTTCCCGCCGACTCCCCGGTACTGCCCGGCTTCCAATTCGCGGCTGTCTGTCTGCCCTCACGGGAAGTCGGCGGAGATCTCTATGACTTCCTGCCCTTCCCGGATGGTCGCCTCGCGATCGTCGTCGCCGATGTCTCAGGAAAAGGCGTCCCGGCTTCTCTCTACATGACCCTCACCAAGGGGCTGCTCATCTCGCTGGCCGAGGAGACGACCGATCCTGGCAAGATGCTCCGCGAGATCAACCGTCACCTCTACGATGTCTGTCGGCGCAAGGTCTTTGTCACCCTCTTTCTTGGGATCCTCGATCCTGCCCGGAAGACGTTGGAGTACGCGCGTGCAGGCCATAACCCGACCATCCATCTCGACGGCAGAACGGGAAGGACGACTCAACTCGAATCGCGTGGGATGGGGCTCGGAATGGTCGGCAGCGGGATCTTCGATCCAACGCTGGTTGTCGAGACGCTCTCTTTATCCTCCGGGGATACCCTTCTCTTCTACTCCGACGGGATTACCGAAGCGATGAACCGCAAAGATGAGGAGTACGGACTTGAACGGCTCCTCCCGTTCGTTCGTCAACACGCCTCCACCGAGTCGGCGCTCCAACTGCGTGACGCCATCCTCGCCGATGTGCGGAAGTTTCTCGGCCCTGATCCGCCGCAGGACGACCAGACGCTCGTTATCGTCAAGGTCGAGTGAGAACGAGATTTAAGGCAAGAAAGAGGGGGAAGAATGTCACCAAGCAAACTCTATCGAACTAGCGGGAGAATAATTGGATGGCTCTCTCTGGTTAGCCTTTGGGTAATCATCGTTCAAGGGGCTTGGACCTCCACTCAGACTCTTTGGCCAGGTCTGCATGAGGATGGGTCATGCTATGCGACGATACCAATCAATCTTAAAAATGGGCTTGGCAATACTTACTCAGTCTATGCTCGCAGTTTGCATTCTGCTGATGCACCAGAGCCCTATAATGCTCACGGGCAACTCTATGCCCCCCTTATGTCATTTTTAATGAGGGGGAATTCCTTTAAATCACTCTTGTCGGCCATTCACTGGGTCAACTTTGCCAGCCTATTTCTGGCGGTTTCTCTCTATTTCCTGCAGACAAGAAGGCTGTTTAATGCATCGCGCCTATTTTCACTCTGGGTAGCCACTGGGTTCTCGAGTGCTACCATCGGGACGATGCACTACCTGCAGGGACGCCCGGAGCATGGAATCGTCGTCTTTCTGCTTCTGGCTGGCTTGGTGGGCGAACTTCGCTGGAAATCTCAATGGCCAGATTGGTTTCACGGTGTCGTGATTGGTGTCGCCGCTGGGTTCTCCCCGCTCCCAGGAATACTCTGGGCAATTGGCACTACAATTGCATTAGCTTGGCGATCGATTCGGCCAAAAGAGTTGATCACTGCCACTATCTCCAGGTTCATGTTCGCAGTAACAGCTTGGAGCCTGCTTACCCTATTCTTCAGCTCAGAATCGATCATTGAGATCATCTCAAGTACCATTGAGAGAGGAAGACTGATCCAGTCGACAACCTTTCTTCCGAAATCCACAGGTCTCTTTTTTTTAATGGATTGGTTGATACACTGGTTCAGTCCTTATTGGATCATCTTATCATACGCACCGGGTCTGATATTTCCGTTCGGACTGTCAGCAATCCTTGCCTTTGGAAAGATCATCCGGTCTTTTCAGTGGCAGCATAGCCTGATCATACGATTAGCCCTCTTGGCAACTACGG
>JBMUAP010000189.1:0-6190 GCA_049454155.1 Blastocatellia bacterium | reverse complement strand
CCGAACGCCCCTCCCACGGAGTGGCTCAGGCGATCGGCGACGGCCTCCTCGGCCCGCGGGACCGTGATCGGAAATTGGTACGGAACGTTGATCCGGACCCCGAGGTGGGCCACCAACCCGAGGTACTGCCGGATGATGTGATCCTGCGGATCGGTCGCTGCCTCCTCGGTGTGAAAGAGAGAGGCGGCCCGTTCGCGCAGCACCGATCGCGCGAAGCCGATCCTTCGTGGGATTCCAGCCAGCCAAGGGATTGCAGCCGATTTGAGCAGCCCCTGAAAATCGATCGACAAATCGAAGCGGCTCTGACGCAACTTGCCGAACGCGCTCCGTGCTTCCCGCCACGCCGATTGGCTGAAAGGGGTTCGGCGCCAACCTTTGAGGGAGACTTCGATCCGCTCATCGACCACCGGAGTTCCCTCCAACAACCGCGAGGCAGCGCCACGCTCGACAACCCAGCTCAGATGGGCCTCCGGGAAGTGCGTGCGCAAGGCCGCGACGGCCGGCAAGGTATGCACGACATCTCCGATAGCTCCGAGTTTGACGATCAGGATTCGCATGCCACTTTGGACAACGGTTGGGAAGCGGAGCCCCTTACGCCAATTGCCGGTTCGATTGTGCCTCTCTCCCACGTCGCAGCAGGGTCTGAATGGCCACTGCCGGATCTGGACGGCCGAAGACAGCTGAACCGGCAACAACGATCTCTGCGCCGGCGGCCGCCACCTCCGCAATATTGTCTGGCCCGATGCCTCCGTCGATCTCGATGCGGACCCGTTGGCCGATTGGTCCCGCAGTGTCGAGCAGACTGCGCAATCGACGCAGCTTCCTCGTCGAACCCGGCAGGAAGGCTTGCCCACCAAATCCCGGGTTGACCGACATCAGCAGCACAAAATCGAGTTGCTCGATGCTCTCTTCGACGTACCCAAGCGGAGTCCCCGGGTTGAGGACGATTCCTGCTAGACATCCGACTTGTCGGATCAGGCTCAGCGATCGGTGGAGGTGATAGGTCGTCTCGGGATGGATCGAGATCATCGTCGCCCCGGCTCGCGCAAAGGCCGGAATGAACTTGTCAGGATTCTCGATCATCAAGTGGGTGTCGATCGGCAGTTGGGTCACCCGCCGCACCGCTTCGACGATCAAGGGGCCGACAGTCAGATTCGGGACGAAATGCCCATCCATGACGTCGACGTGAATGTAAGCAGCTCCGCCAGCTTCCGCCGCGGCAATCTGCTCGCCAAGCCGGGTAAAGTCAGCGGAGAGAATCGAGGGCGCGATCTCAATCATACCGTCTCCTTGGTCGATGAAGCCAAGATCCACTCTACGGCATCGAGCAGGTTCCCGGCAATCAGCCGAGGAGGGCGCTCCCAGGCAGCCTGATCGCGCTGGATCTCTCCCTCTCCATACCCGGTCCGCACGAGGATGCCTTCGGTTCCGGCGGCAAAGCCAGCCGCCAAATCCCCATACCGATCCCCGATCATGTAACTTTGGGAGAGATCGATCGGCCATTCGGAGGCGGCCCGGCGGATCATCCCAGGTTTCGGTTTGCGACAATCGCAAGCGGCCGTTGGCGCCTGCAGGGCAGGGGGTAGATGAGGGCAGTAGTAGATTGCGTCGATCCTCGCACCCGCTTGGGAGGACAGCTCTTCCCGCATCTGCGCGTGAAGTTGGTACAGGAAGGTCTCCGTCAGGTATCCACGGGCCACGCCCGACTGGTTGGTGATGACGATCGCCAGCCACCCCGCATCATTGATGCGGCGGACTGCCTGGGCAGCGAACGGGTAGAGCCGAAATTGATCCATCGATCGGAGGTAATCGACCTCTTCGTTGAGGGTTCCATCCCGGTCCAGAAAGATCGCTCGCCGCCTCATCGATTCTCTCCCGCTTCTTGGAGCAGCCGTGCCACCTCTTCCTGGACCTGCTCGACGGAGAGCTGGGTCATACATCGGTGATCAATCGGGCAGTCCCGGTGCATACACCGCGCGCAAGCGATTCCTTCGGCCCGCAGTAGCGCGGCGTGCGCTCCTCGTGGGGCCGTCTCCCATTCATTGGTTGGACCAAAGAGGGTCAAGACTGGCCGCCCGAGCGCGGCCGCGATGTGGGCGGGACCGGTGTCATTGCTCACGACCAGGGTACAACTCTCGAGAACCCCGAGCAGCGCGGCGAGACTCGTCTCTCCCGCCAGAAGCACGACGTGGGCCCTCCGGTCGATCCGGCTGGCGACGGTCTCGGCGAGAGCTCGTTCCCCAGGGCCGCCAATCAGAACGATGATCGCACCATAGGTGCTTGCCAACCAATCGGCCAGCCGGGCGTAATAGTCCGCCGGCCAGCATTTGGCCCGACTGTTGGTTGCTCCCACATTGAGCGCAATGAGGGGGCCGGTGCCGGGCTCGACTCCGCGGGCCCTGAGAAGGCTGTCAGCATCACGCCGCGCCTGCTCCCCAACGCCCAGGCGGGGCAGGGGAGCACGGTCGATCGACTCGGCGCTTCGTTGCCCTGCTGCCGAGACGCTGGCCGTGACCAGATCGAGATAGTCGTGGATCTGATGTCGATGGCGCGGACCACGGCGTAGACAGGTCGTCAACAGCCAACCACGCCCCTCGGCTTCATACCCGATCCGCCGGGGAATCCCGGCTAACCAAACCAGCAACGCCGCCTCGAGGGCATTCTGAAAGAGGATCGCCAGGTCGAAGCGCTCAGCGCGAAGTTGGGCGACCATCCTCCCAAACGCGCGCCAACCTTCCTCGCGTCGACGGTACGGGAGGAACTGATCGACCCAGGGAGAAGTGGCGAAGAGCTCTCCCGTCAATGGGGTCGCCATGAGGACGATCTGCGAGCTCGGAAAGCTCTCCCGGAGCCGTTGCAGAGCGGGCGTGCTCATCACGGCGTCCCCGATCCAGTTTGTTCCCCGGACCAGGATCCGCTCGGGGCGTCCTGGCGCTTTCTCTCTCGGCGGCTGCTCGCTCATTGGTCGCGCCCTCCCACTTCTGTCGCTCCTGCAAGGAGGTGGATGGCTTCGAGGATGGTGACGGCGAGCGACTCGGGGGAGGTGCCAGCTTCGACCGGGATCCGGACCTTCGCTTGCTGGTAGAGAGGGAGGCGATCGAGATAGCGTTGGTAGGCCATCGATTCGTGGCGAGCCAGAGGGCGGTTCGCTCCATCTTGCTGAATGCGTTGCCAGCAGAGTTCAAAAGGGGCATCGAGCCAGACCGTGATTCCGCCCAGCTTCATCATCTGCCGGTTCTCCGCGCGCAGGATCGCCCCCCCTCCCGGGGCGATCACCCGTGGTTCTTCGGTGAGAGTCTCCCGAAGGAGGTCCGTCTCCCGATCCCGGAATGCAGGCTCCCCATCCCGTTCGATCAATGAGGCAATCGAGCAGCCCGCCCGCACCTCGATCTCCTGATCGAGGTCCAGAAATCTGCGGTTCAACAACCTTGCCAGCACCGGTCCAACCGAGGTCTTGCCCGCTGCCATGAACCCAAGCAGGTAGATCGATCGCCCGGACAGGCCGAGCCACTCACTTGGCGATCTGCCCGTGTTCGACGGGAGACCTTTCTCGCCGACGCTTGGTCTCACCCCGATACCCCTTCCACCCCTTCCACCCCTTCGGGGAGTACCGCTTCGATGCTTGCCCCCATCGATCCGAGCAGGGAGTAGAACTCCGGCAGCGAGACGGAGGCCGCCTCCGCTCCGCGAATGGTCGTTTCACCCTGGGCGATCAGGCCGGCGACCGTGAACGACATCGCGATCCGGTGGTCTCCGCATGAATCGATCACTGCCCCGGTGAGCGGTTGGGGACCCTTGAGTTCAAATCCGTCGGGAAACTCTTCGATGGTGACGCCCATCCGGCGCAGGTTATCGACGATGGCCCGGATCCGGTCGCTCTCCTTGACCCGGAGTTCTCCCGCCTCGCGAATGGTCAATCGACCATCCAGCTGCGTCGCAAGTACTGCCAGGATCGGGATCTCATCGATCAGATTGGCAATGACCGCCCCACTCAGTTCGTGAACTCCTCGCAGGGAAGAAGACCGGGCGACGAGATCCGCGACCGGCTCGCCGTGGGCCCGCCGCGCGTCGACCAGTCCGATCTCTCCTCCCATCAGCTGCAGCACCTCGATCAAGGCCAGCCGGGAAGGGTTGATCCCCACCTGTGATAACCGGACCTCCCCGTCTGGAACCAGGAGGGCCGCTCCGAGAAAGAACGCGGCGGAGGAGAGATCTCCGGCGACCTGGTACTCTCCCAGAGGGCGCAAGGGGCGGCCCCCCACCACGGCGTGGACGGTTCCCGCTTCAGTCTCGACCTGCTCGAAAGCGGCCCCGCACTCCCGGAGCATGATCTCGGTATGGTTCCGTGTCGGGAGGGGTTCGAGAACCGAGGTCCGTCCATCCGCGAAGAGCCCCGCCAGGAGAACGCACGACTTGACCTGTGCACTGGCGACCGGCGGTGTGTAGTCGATGGCTCGTAGATTCCCTCCCTCGATTGTCAAGGGGGCATAGCCGCCTTCCCGGGCATCAATTCGCGCTCCCATTCGGGTAAGAGGCTCGATGATCCGCCTCATCGGCCGGCGCTGGATGCTCTCGTCCCCTGAAATCTGGGTTGGAAAGGGCTGACCAGCAAGAATCCCCGCCAGCATCCGGATGGTCGACCCGGAATTTCCCGCATCGAGGATCCCTGCGGCTCGCCGCAACCCGTGGAGTCCTCCTCCCTCAATCCGCACCATTCCTGGGGACCGCTCGACGCGAATCCCCAGTGCCGCCAGGCAGTCGAGGGTACTCTGGCAGTCCTGCGCCGACGAATAGTTGCGGATTCTTGACTCCCCTTCACCGATCGCGGCGAGGATGGCGCTGCGGTGGGAGATTGATTTGTCTCCTGGCAGGGTCACTTCCCCGTGAATTCGCTGGCCAGCTCTGATCCGGATCACCCGTGATTCCTCCCCCATCATTCTCTTTCACCCTCTCTTTTTCTAAGAATTGGCCTGTTCCGTCCCACTGCTCCTCCCCAGCTGAGCCTATCGTCGACGTGCCGCTGACAAAAGTCGATTCTTGACATCACTTTTTCCGCTGTGTTACACAACTCAGGCACCGTGTGACGAAGCAAAAAAGACAGGCTGCCATCTTAGCAGATCGATCGTCAAGCCCCGGCATCCGTTCCTTCTGGGGCTATGACAGCTTGACAAATCAACTGGGAGCCGATGCCCCCCACCTCTGAGGCGGTGCGCGGCGAACTCCCACGCTCTCTGATCCTTTCTGATCCTTTCTGATCTTGGACACGCGAGCTTATGACCTACGCTGAACAAGTTGTCCGATTGATGATCGATAGCCAGCTGCCGCTGATCGATCTTGCCACGAGCCTCGCCGATAACCTGACCAATCTCGCCGGGTTCGATGAAGACTCTGTCTACTGGATCAATATGGCGGTCCGCGAGTCTGTCGCCAATGCCGTTGAACACGGCAACAAGTACGATTCGCAGAAACAGGTTGAGATCACCTTTGTTCTCGCTCAAGAGCAACTGACCATCTCCGTTCGTGACCACGGAGAGGGCTTTGACCCAACCACCCTCCCAGATCCTCTTGACCCGCTCAACCTGCTCAATCCAGCCGGCCGTGGAATTCTCTATATGAGGACATTTATGGACGAGGTCACCTATCAACGTCATCCGGAGGGCGGAATGCTGGTGACCATGGCCAAACGACGCCAGCCCCTCGACTCTCCGGCTGAACCTGCAGAGACTGTTACATCAGCCCACCTCGAAGGGGGAGAATCGATCGGCAATGTCCTTGGAGATTAACCATCGGTCGAGAGAAGGGGTGGCCTTGGTCGATCTTGCCGGCAAGATCACCCTTGGACAGGGGAGCGTTCAGTTGCGCGACGTCGTGGCGGAACTCCTCTCTGCAGCGGCGAACCGGATCGTCCTCAACCTCGCCGCCGTTCATTACGTCGACAGCTCGGGCATCGGCGAGCTGGTCTCCCGCCACATGACGACGCGCCATGCCGGAGGCCGCTTGATCCTCCTTCACCTTCCACAGAAGATCCGGGACCTCCTCCAGATCACCAAACTGCTGAGCCTCTTCGAAGTCTATGACGACGAGGAGACCGCCCTTGCCAGCTTTCTTCGCTGAGGCGGAGAGGCTGGACCCGCCTCCTCTCCGCCTCAGCCGCCCCGCCCATGAGGTAGTATAAGTCTGTAGCCCCGCC
>JBMUAP010000188.1:0-6205 GCA_049454155.1 Blastocatellia bacterium | reverse complement strand
CGTCACGGGAGTCCGCTTGGCCAGTGGCAGCTGGCAAGCGCACGTTCAGACACCTGCTGGAATATCGAACCAGACGCCAGTATTTACTGTCGCGATTCCCCCCCCATCCACCCCGACCATCACTCAGGTGACCTGGTCTCCGACCACTCTGCTGGCCGACGAGCCATTCAGCGGCAGCTTGATCGGCACCAACTTCTCTCTTGGAACGACTCGACTTCAGTTCTGTCGAACCGGCACTGAGCAGTGCTTGACGCAATCGATTCGCAGTGTACAGATTGTCAGTTCGACCCGGGTCAACGTCGTCGAAGTTCGTTTGGCGGCGGGCGATTGGCAGGCGCAGTTGCAAGTCTCTGGCAGGCTTTCGAATCGGTCTCCCTCGTTTCGCGTGCTGGGGAAGCAACAGCCAGTGCCGACGGTTGGCACGTATCAATGGAACCCAACCACTCCCATTGCCAACCAGCCTTTTACAGGGAGGATCACCGGAACCGGTTTTGCCACCGGTGCGACGCGTCTTCATTTCTGTCCCCCCCAAACCGACGCCTGTCTTTCCGTCGAGGCAACGGTTCTCGATCCAACGCAGTTGGAAGTTGGCCCAGTCACGCTGGCCGCTGGGCAATGGGACCTGCAGGCCGAGACTCCCGGAGGAGCCTCTCCTCGCACGCCGCCCTTCAGCGTCCAAGCGCCGCCTCCTCCCCTCCCGACCCTTCTGGCATTTACTCCATCGGTCTCGACACCGGTTGCCTCCCAGCCTTTTCAAGGCGTCCTCCAAGGGACTGGCTTTATGACGGGGTCGACCGAAGTTCTCTTCTGTCGCCACGAAACGAACGACTGCTTGTTGCAGCCGGTCGCGGGGCTGACCGCCACGACGGCCACCCTTGATCGAATTGTGCTGCCGGAAGGTCGTTGGCAAGCCCAAGTTCGAACACGGGAGGGCCTCTCTAATCGTCTGGCCCCTTTTTCTGTGGCACCGAGCAGCGCCGAACAGTCTCCCCCGGCCATTCTCAGCTACACCTGGAATCCTGACCGACCGCTCGCCAATCAACCTTTTACGGGAACGATTACGGGAACCGGGTTCGTTCCCGGGGCGACCCAACTCTACTTCTGTATCGCAGGTACGGACACGTGTAGTCCGCATCCCTTGGATCGCACGATGACCAACCAGGAAAGTGTACTGCAAGTGGTCAACCTGGTACTGTCTCCAGCCAACTGGGAGTTCTTTCTCCAAACCCCCCGGGGGAATTCCCAGCGTTCGCCCTCCTTTATCGTGACCGATGATCCACCTTCTCTTCCTCCCGTAATTAGCGCGTATTTGTGGCGTCCCGTCACCCCGCGCGCGAATAGTGTCTTTGAAGGTGTCATCATCGGAAACCACTTCGAGATGGGGGCCACGCGTGTCTTCTTCTGCTTCAATCTGACCAACAACTGCACGGAAGTTGCAGCGGAGAAGGTGGTCGTCAACACCCCGAACAGTCTGACCTTGACCGATCTGACTCTGCCGAGGGGGGCTTGGCAGGTCTATCTCCAGACCTCCATCTCCCGGAGCAGTCGTTCTCGTTCTTTCCTGGTGATGTAAGAGAAAGGAGTGGAAGTTGATGTTCGGCCAACGTTTGGATGAGCCGTCGGTTCGGTCTCGGCGAGGGGTTGAGTGGACATTTAGGGGAAATCGAGTATACTCCCGGTTGATTTTTGCCGCTTTGTCCCGGAGCGCAAAGGGTCCAGAGAAATCCGGGGCTTGGTTACTTCCAGGTCTCTGCTATGTCCAATCGCCACTTTGAAACGGATGCAATCCGCCACCAAGAGCCCCGAACCCAGCATCGGGAGCACTCTGTCCCACTCTACCTGACGTCCAGTTTTCTCTTTGATGATGCTGAACAGGCAAGGGCCCTCTTCGCCGATGAGATTCCAGGGAATATCTATACTCGCTTCTCCAACCCCAACAATTCGGAGTTGATCGGCAAGATTTGCCGTCTGGAAGGAGCCGAGGACGGATTGGCCTGTGCCTCTGGGATGTCGGCAATCTTCACCTCTTTGGGGGCACTCTTGCGATCCGGCGATCACGTGCTGGCTTCACGGGCACTCTTTGGGTCGACGCACCAGATTCTCAACCAGATCCTCCCCAAGTGGGGAATTACCACGACCTACCTCGATTTGCGTTCCCCTGAAACTTGGTCGGAGGCGGTCCAGCCCTCGACAAAAATGGTCCTGGTCGAAACACCGTCCAATCCTGGCTTGGAGCTGGTCGACCTCGAGTGGCTTGTCCGATTCAGTCGTCAGCACGGGCTTCTCTCCTTGGTCGACAACTGTTTTGCTACGCCTTACCTGCAGCAACCGCTGGGCTATGGGGTTGATCTGGTCACCCACTCGGCCACCAAATTCATGGACGGGCAGGGAAGAGCGATAGGAGGTCTTATCGCTGGCCGGTCACAGTTGTTACAGGAGATTCGATTCTTCGCCCGGCATACAGGCCCGGCCCTCTCCCCCTTCAACGCTTGGGTCTTCTCGAAGAGTCTGGAGACCTTAGCTGTACGGATGGACCGCCACTGCGACAATGCCGAGGCACTTGCCCGATGGTTGGAGCAGCGCCCGGAGGTGGAGCGGGTCATCTACCCATTTCTCGATTCACACCCACAGGCAGATCTTGCCCGTCGTCAAATGAAGCGTGGGGGCGGAGTGGTCTCCTTTGTGCTGCGCGGAGGCGCGAGCACGGCTCGTTCCTTTCTCGACCGGCTCCAGTTGCTCTCACATACCGCAAATTTGGGAGACACCCGGACGACGGTGACCCACCCTGCCTCGACGACCCATTCCAAACTGACCGAGGCTGATCGACTTGCCGTCGGCATCTCTGCGGGGCTGATTCGGATCTCGGCAGGCCTTGAGCACCTTGACGATCTCAAGGCGGATCTCGTACAAGCCCTGGAAGGCATTGGATCCCCTCCCACTCTTCCTCACATCGATCGAAAGGAGACATCTACAGATGAACACAATCACGGTTGAGGAGTTGCGCTCCTGGCGTGACGCCGGCACAGAACATCAATTGGTCGATGTTCGCGAATCTCACGAATATGAGTTGTGCAACCTTGGAGGGGAGTTGCTCCCGCTCGGAACCATTCTTCATCAGGCAGAGAATCTGCGCCGCGATATTCCCGTCGTCGTCATGTGCCGGAGCGGCAAGCGGAGTGCCACCGCGATTCTTCAACTCGAAGCGCACTTTGGCTTCACCAACCTGGTCAATCTTGACGGTGGAATTCTCCAGTGGGCCAGCGAGATCGATCCCTCCCTGCCACAGTATTGACGACCGTCCCCCTGTCGGGCTCTTCGTCCGTACCAATCCCACCCAATCGCAAGAGCCGGTCGGAGTGTTCATTCTCCGACCGGCCCTCGGCTGCTTCTCCCCTGTCCAGAGCCAATGATGGCTCATCGACGTCGCTACTGTGGTGGCCCCGTTGACGTAGCCCTCGACTCTCCCGGCTGGGCATAGGAGAAGATGGGATCCTTGACGTAGGTTGCCGTGAGATTGTAATTGCTGCCCAGAAGAGTGGTACTCACGACCATCACGTGCCAATCTCCCGGGGTCGGATTGGGGAAGAGGCAACGATTATTGCTTGTGTTCGAGAGGGATCGACAATTGAAGTATAAGCTGCTCGGCTGCAGCCCATACCGGACGAAGAGTGCATTGCTTCCTCCCCCTTTCGTCTGAATGAGCAGCTCAGTTGCGCCGATTGGGACGTGGATCCGGTAATACATCGCTCGATTTTGCCCGACCGTGTGGTTGACGGGAATCCCATTGTTGAGGAGAAAGAACGCGTTGATCGGGAGCTGAATGCTGACCTCGTTGGAGCCGGGGGAATCTCCCGTCGAGTTGAAGGAGCTGATCTGATAGATGTACTCATTGCCTGGAATGAGAGGCTCATCTCGAAACTCGGTCACATTAGGTCCCAAGACGGCAATCAGGTTCCAGCTTCCGTCGAACCCCACCTTGCGGCGGACCCGAAATCCCAGCTCATTGAAGGAGTTATCCATCCACCTCAGAGCGACTTGGGTCGTAGAGATCGCGGTTCCCTCCAGGTTGAGCGGAATCGCAGACAGATTTCCCCCAGCGCTTCCTCCGAATGTTGTCACGCTCGCTTCGTTCGACGTCCCAGATTCCCCCGCGGTATTGAACGCTGCGACAGAGTAAAAGTAGGTTGTTTCCGGAAAGACCCGCAGATCTTGAAATGAGGTCACATTGGCGTCGACAGATGTAATGACGGCCCAAAGTTCGCTATTTCCAGTGCGGCGACGAATCCGGAATCCCTGCTCATTGGCTGAGTTGTCGATCCATTGCAGGGTGACGATCGAGGGGATTGGCGCACTAGCCGTCAATCCCGACGGGGCGCTGGGACGCGAAGTCAGCGCCCCAGGCGTGGTGGCCCTCGCTTCGTTTGAGGGAGAAGAGACTCCCGTTGAATTGAAGGAGATCACCTGATAGATGTAGAGCAGGTCAGGGTCTCGTCCCGTGTCGAGGAACGTCGTGACACCCGCCCCGACGGTCGCAATCTCGCCCCAAGTGCCGTTGACCCCAATTTTTCTTGAGATAATGAAGCCTAACTCATTGGTCGAGTTGTCTGTCCAACGCAGTTCTACTTGGGAGCTGGAGGTGGCGGCCGCCTGCAGATTGGAGGGCGCGTTCGGGATGTCTGTTCGAACGCCCATGATATAACTGACGTGCAACAAAAAGTTGTTGGAGGCTCGGGCGTTCCCGTAGACCAAGATGTGCCAGTCGCCTTGAGCTGGCGCGTAGAAGACGCAGCGTTCTGAAGTCGTATCGTTGACAGAGCGGCAGTCCGCATTATTGCGAGTCGGTTGTGTCGCGTGGCGCACGAAGAGGTCGACATTGCCGGTACCACTCGATTGGATCAGCAGCTGCAGGACCCCCTGAGGAACACTGATTCGGTAGAACTGGGAGCGGCCAACCACGATTGAACCGCTGACAGTTTGTCCGACTCCGACAGGGATGAACGAAAAGATCGGCATCGTGACGCTGGCTTCTATGGAGCTGGGAGCCTCTCCCGCGATCATTACCGGAGTGACGGTATAGTGGTAGGTCTCCCCGGGCATCAGGTTTGAATCTCGATACGACGTCGCGTTAGTTCCAACCGCGCCTAGAACAAGCCATGGGCCATTGACCCCGGAACGCCGACGAATCAGGAATCCCAGCTCATTGAAGGAGTTATCGGTCCAGACCAGTTCGACTTGAGTTGTCGAGAGGGCGGTGGCAAGGACATCGGTGGGGATCGTTTGCGCGGTGATTTCGTTGAGCCCTTCGGTTCCTTTGAGGGGGGAGATGGGACCGACTCCGATCTGTCCAAGGGCCTGTGCCAAGTTCAGTCCGCTGGTTCCCTCGAGATCAGATCCGATGGCAAGTGGTGAGGTGAGAGCCATGAGGATCTCTTCGGTAGTGGCATTTGGATCCTTCTGCCGGGCGATCGCGAACATCGCCGCCAATTCGTCGCCCGACAGCCGAACCCGGCCGATACGCGAAGGGTGGATGGTGTTCGAGAGGCAGGCGGGTGCGCGAAACTCCTCTCCCTCGACAATGGTCACGACTCCGTCTGCTCGCAGTTGGTTGAGGGTCCCCTTGAGAATCGAGAAGGTCTGGTCGCAGTCGGCTACCGGTTGAGAGACCCCGAGACTCAGCTGCAGAGCTGCCACCCGATGAGTCTTGCGCAGTGCCCACGTCTGATCAATTGCTTGGTAGAGATCGGACAATCGGATTGTCTTACACCCAGCTCCGCCCAATCCCTCGTCGAGACAATCCCCGCGCTCTTCATTCTCTTCGAAGAGTGAGTTGATTGGGATCGATCGAACAGTTGCTGCGGGGGCGAGGTCGCCCCTTCCTCCTTCTCCTGTTCGGAGTCGTGGAACCCTGTCGCAGAGCGAGGGATCCTGGGAGCAAACCCCAAGACCCTCTGAGGCCGCTGACTCCCGTGTTCGCTCCCTTGCTTCAATCCGTACGATCATCTGACCGGCTCCATTCCACTCCTCTGCGGGGCGAACTACGGTGCTTCCATTGCCGTAAGGGCGGACGCGCGTGATCGGGCTCATCCGGACATCTTCCTCAATATCCAGGACGAGAGGGGAGGCGCGCAATGACTCCAGTCCTGTCAGGTTGATCCGAACCCCCAGAATAGGTAGAAAACTGAAGCGCTTGACCGCTGCCGGATCA
>JBMUAP010000187.1:0-6245 GCA_049454155.1 Blastocatellia bacterium | reverse complement strand
ACCTTCCGACGCGTCGACATAGAGATAACGGTTCGGCAGCTTCTGCAGGTTGCTGTCAAAATTGATTCCGACCAGCTCACCTTGTCGGTTGACGACGGGGCTGCCGGAGTTTCCACCGATCGTATCTGCGGTATAGACAAAGTTGAACGGGGTCGCGAGATCGAGCGTCGGGCGGGCACCAGTGCGAACTGCCGGATCAAGAAGGGTGCGATAGCGCGGAGGCAGCTGGAAAGGCGGCTTCTCGGCAAATCCGAGAGCGCGGTCGAGCAGGCCGAAGAAGGTGGTTCGCCAGGGGACCTGGGTTGTTCCCGCCTCGTAGCCGGCGACGGTTCCATAGGTGATGCGGAGTTGAAAATTGGCGTCCGGATAGACGGAGCGGCCATAGACGGCAAAGCGGGCACGGGCGATCTTCTGGCCGGCCACAGTTTCGATGGCCTGGAGACGGCGGGACTGCCAGTCGCGCAGCTCGCGTTGCGTAGGTTCGACCCGCTTGGCAAGGCGCAGCAGCGGATCCTCGGACTGCAGGATGGCGGATGGATCGCCAGCGAGCAGCGATTGCCGGAAAGCGGGGTCGTGCAGGCGGGTCTGGCGGATCGCGGACTGGGCGACCTCTGGTGGGTTGCCCTCGCCCAGCGCGGCTTGGACGAAGGGATCGTTCGGGCCGAGTTGGGTCTGGACGGTCTGCAGCCAGTCGGCGAGGAGGGCCTCCTCCATCTCTGGGTAGAGCGGGGCACGGGAGAGGAGGGTTGCCCGGAGAGACTCCAGCCGGTTGTCGCGGAACTCCTCGGCCCTTGCGGCATTGGGCTTGGCGACCTCCTCGGCATAGCGGACGAGGGTCGAGGCCATCCCGGAGAGTCGACTCGCCGCGAGATTGGAGAAGGCCAATCGGGGGGCCATCGCCGGCAGGTCGCGATAGGCGGCCTCGATGGCCGACCAGGCCGGGCCAAACTGTTGCTGCCAGTCGGATCGGCCGGCGACCGCGGTACGAAGACGCGTCTCCTCCTCCTCTTTCCGGGCGAAGATCCGGGGATTTTCCAGTCCAGCCTGCTGACCAACCAGCCGCTTGAGAGAGTTATCGAGGGCCAATCGCGCCGCAGAGGACTGCCGCCTGGCTTCGTCTCCCCGCTCGGCATAGCGGAGGAGGGCGTCGCGGCGGGCGGTCCAGACCAGACGTTGAAGGGGATTGCCGACGTCACGCTGGTAGCGCAATTGGGCGACCGTTAGAAGACGCGCCGTCGAGCCCGGAAACCCGGGGACGACAACCAACTCGCCCTCGACTGGCCCCTTCTCCGACCAGCGGAAATAGTCAGGGGTCGCAGCGGGCTTTCCATCTTCGTAGAGACGAAAGAAGGTGACATCCAGACAGTACCTGGGATAGGTGAAGTTGTCGTCGTCGCCGCCGAAGTAGGCAATCTGCTCTTCCGGGGCAAAGACGAGGCGAACATCGGTATAGCGTTTGAACCGGTAGAGCCAGTACTCTCCGCCGTTGTAGAGCACGACGACCTCCGATTTGAGGCCGGTCCGGGCGACCGATTCCCGTTCGATCTCGGCGATGGCGGCGCGACGCAGGCGGGTGACCTCCGACTCATCGGCCACGGCCGGCAACGCCGCCTCGACGCGCGCGGTCACCTCTTCGAAGGAGACGAGGACATTGACCTCCAGATCGGGGCACTTCAGCTCCTCCGCCTCGCTTGCTGCATAGAATCCATCGCGCACGAGATCTCGCCCACCAGAGGAGAGTTTGCTGACCTGTCCACGCCCGACGTGCTGATTGGTCATGAGCAATCCCTGCGGGGAGACCAGACAGCCCGTGCCGCCCCCTGCCCCTTCGCTGAGGCGCGCCGTCGCGAGGCGCAGACGGTCGAGCCAAGCCTGGTCCGGAGTAAACCCGTAGTTCTCCCGCCATTGGCGGAGAGGGGGGTTGTCGAAAGTCCACATCCCCTCGTCAGCGCGTACGGCCGCGGGTCGCCGTGCCTCCATCGCCATCCAACACAGTCCACCGAGGAGCAGCACGAGGATCCAAGGCGCCTTCCTCGAAAGCCCCAGAAGGCGCCAATCCCTCCAGCTCAGCCGCGCGGTCAGGCGAACGGGCCGTTCATTCAAAGAGCCTGCCGCTGGAAGTCTTGGCTGGAATGGCGGTATTGTCCGCCCTGACTTGGGAAGATTCATGGGGCTCCTCTCTTCAGATCGTCGTCGAGGTCACGATCAGGGTTGGGCAGTGGAACGTCAGCGGAAAGGGCAAGGGGTGGTTGGACCTCCAGCCCGCTTTCAACAGGGCCGGGGGACGAGAGCCTCGACTCGCCGAGGAGAACGGCGCTGCGCCCCTCAACGAGGAGAGTCGGTCCGCCGAAGCGGTCGCCCTGGATGGGCAGGGGAGTCCGACTCGCGAGCGGGCCGACCACGTAGGCCTTCCAGTCCCCTTCCCGCAGGGGCAGGGCCAGCGCTCCAGGATTGGCGTTGACCAGCAGCAGGGCCCGTCGCCAGGAGTCCTGCCCGGAGTGGTCTTCGATCTGGCAGGCCAGACAGCCGGCGGGTACCGTCATCCCAAAGTGGTCATCGAGAAAGAGGACCCCGCGTCGCACCTCCTCCGCCGTCTCCATGCGGAAGAGCGGGTGGGCGCGGCGGAGGGCGATCAGCTCCCGATAGTACGCATGCACATCCTGGTGGGCCGCTTTGAGCGCCCAGCGGATCATGTTGATCGAGTCGGGCTTGTCATAGGAGTTGTGGTCCCCGTGCTTGGTTCGGAGGTAGGCCTGCCCCGTCTGCAGAAACGGGATGCCTTGCGAGGTGAGCAGCAGGAATGCCGCCAGCTTGACCATCGCACGGCGATCGTCCGGGGAGATCCCGACGTCGTCGATCGTGCTGATCAGCAGACGATCCCAGAGCGTATGGTTGTCGTGACACTCCACGTAATTGACCGATTCGAGCGGTGTTTCGGCAAAATCATCGATCGCGCCGCGAATCCCGGCCTTGACCTGTTCGACGTGTCGCCCCGACTGGAGAAAGCCGGTCGCCCGCGCATCGAAGACATTGCCCTTGAGCGCGTCGCGGTAGTGGTCATTGAAGACGGCCCAGCCGTGTCCTCGCTGTCGGCCCTTGTGAACCACCTCGATCGCCGAAGTTCCCCCTGCCCAGGGCTCGCCGTAGATGAGGACCCCCGGATCGATCCCGCGCAGCGTCTGCACGATCTCCCGCAGCGTCTCGTGATCGATCAGCCCGAGCAGGTCGAAGCGAAACCCGTCCACTTTGTACTCCGTCACCCAGTACCGCAACGTGTCGAGCAAGTAACGCCGTACCATCGGTGCTTCGGTGCGAAATTCATTGCCGACCCCAGAGCCGTTCCAATAGGTTCCGTCGTGGCGCAGACGGTAGTAATACCCGGGCACCAAACCATCGAAGCTGTAGATGCGCTGCTCGAGGACCGATTCGTAGGTGTGATTGAAGACAACATCGAGGGTGACGCGAAGGCCGTGCCGGTGCAGGGCATCGATCATCCGCTTGACCTCGGAGATACGGCGTGCGTCGTAGCGCTCGGTCGCATACCATCCATCCGGAGATTGGTGGTGGACCACGTCGTATCCCCACCCGTAGGCATCCTCCGACTCAAGGCTGTGAAATTCATGAATTGGCATGAGCTGGACGACGGTCACCCCGAGGTCGAGCAGATGCGCGAGGCCCGTGGTGATGTCGCGCCGGTGGGTCAGGTGGGTCGCCTCTTCGGTCAATCCGAGATACTTGCCACGCCGTTGGACCCCCGAGTCGGGATCGATGGTGAAATCGCGGAGGTGCAGCTCGTAGAGAATCGCTTCGGAGAGCGGCAGCGAGGGACGGTCGGCGACGGGGGTCGTCTCGTGCACGACGATCGCGCGTCCCGCATGCCCCGTGACACAGCGCGCGTAGGGATCAAGCAGCTCCCGCTCTGGATCGAAGCGCGGGTCATCTCCATCAGCAGTGTAGGTGTAGTAGACCCCTTTCCAATCCCCGGGCAGGGTCGCTTCCCAACAGCCATCCGGGAATTTGTGCATCAGAACGAGGTTCGCGGTTCCCCCGAAAGGGGACTCATAGAGACGTAGGGTCACCTGGCTGGCGGTCGGAGCCCAGACCCGAAAGAGGGTCTGTTCGGGCGCGTAGATCGCTCCCAGCTCGCGGGTGGAGAAGATGCCATCAGCGGGATGGGGCAGCTGGTTGCTTGGGTGAAATTGCCTTGCCGTCGACATCAACTGGTCCCGTCCAGGGCCTCCTTGCTCTCCTCTGCGACCGCAGCTGCGGGCTCCTGAACTCGGCGCTGCTGCGCCTCCCGCTCCCGGTTGCGGCCATAGGTCTCGGTCATCTCCACCAACCGTTGGATCATCGCCGGGGTCACCTGCCCGGGCACAAAACGCCAACTCCAATTTCCCGCTTCGCGTGACGGCGTGTTCATCCGCGCCTCACTGCCCAGTCCCAGCAGGTCCTGGAAAGGGAGGATCGCGCGATGGGCCACCGAGGCGAGCGCCAGCGCCACCTCCGCCGTCGGCACCTGCGTCACCGTATCAGGTCCCAGTGGATCTCCCGCCCATCCGTCCCGATATACGAGAGGAGCAGCCGGCGCTCTGCCGAGACGGGAGTCCCGGTCCCAGCTTCGCTCATGGACTGGAACCAGCCGCGGGTCGTGTCGTTGTCATGCGTCCCGGTGTAGACCACCGTGTTCGGCTCGAAGCTGTAGGGCTTGAACCGGTCCGCCTCCGGATCGGTTCCAAACGCAAACTGGAGCACCTGCATCCCGGGCAGACGGAAGGCTTCGCGCAGCTGGCGAACCTCCGGGGTGATCAAGCCGAGATCCTCGGCGATGATCGGGAGCTCGCCCCCCTCAGCGAACTGAAAGTGGGCCTCGATCGCCCGGAAAAGGTCAGCCCCGGGCCCCGGCTCCCACGTCCCCCGGCGGGCCGTCTTCTCCCCGGCGGGAACCGCCCAGAACTTCTCAAAGCCGCGAAAATGGTCGAGCCGGACCAGATCGAAGAGCGAGAGCGCGGCCCGCAGGCGCGCCAGCCACCAACGATACCCGTCCTCCTTCATCCGGTCCCAGCGATAGACGGGATTCCCCCATAACTGGCCGTCCTCGCTGAAGTAGTCTGGGGGAACACCTGCCATCCAAGTTGGGCCCCCCTCCTCGTCGAGGTAGTAGAGATCCCGGTGGGCCCAGACATCGGCGCTGTCGTGCGCGACGAAGATCGGAATATCCCCCACGATCCGTACTCTCTTCTCCTTCGCATAGCGGGCCAGGGCCAGCCATTGCCGAAAGAAGAGGAACTGGAGCCCGCGGTGGCGCTCGATCAGCCGCGGATGGTTCTCGCGAAAAAAGTGGAGCGCCATCGCTTGGCGATCCCGCAAGTAGGGATCCCACGAGGTCCAAGCCACGCCCCCCTGCTGCTCTTTGATCGCGCGGAAGAGCGCATAGTCCTCCAGCCACCATCCCGTCTCTTCTGCGAAATGCTGGTACTCCCGCACCAGCGGCGCGAGCGGGCCCGTCTCCCCTGCCCCAACGGCGTCGAGCAAACGGTCGACCGCCCGCTCGAGGAGGGCCATCTTCGCCGGGATGACCCGCCCATAGTCGACCTGATCGTCGGGAAAGGAGGGGAGAGTCGCCCAATCGGCGGGGGTGAGGAGCCCGTCCTGCACCAACCGCTCGGGACTGATCAGGAGGGGGTTTCCGGCAAAAGCGGAGAAGCACTGGTAAGGAGAGTCCCCATAACCCGTCGGCCCGAGCGGAAGCACCTGCCAAAGGCCCTGCCCGGCCTCTTCGAGAAGATCGACAAAGCGGTAGGCCTCCGGGCCGAGATCGCCGATGCCAAACGGTCCCGGAAGCGAGGTCGGGTGGAGCAGGATCCCACTCGTCCGCCTCCACAATCGCCCTTCCTCCGGCCCCATTCTGTCCACCGCTTGTACCAACGCCCCTCCTCCCATCACTCGCCACACCTGCTCTCTCATTGCGGTAAATGCAATAAACAGGCTACTAGATGACATCACGGCTTGCGAAATACACCGAGAATGGATGTTCCCCACGGAAAACTCAATCTGTGGCCAACCAGTGTTTCTGCACCAAAAAGCAGGCTGAGGACGGTATTGACAGGCATGGATGGAGTCTGATGTTGCCTCTCGATCAATGCGTTTTTTTCTGCTTCCGTGAGCCGATCAATGCCTGGCTTCATCCGGCTTAGCAGATAGAGTGGGCTCAGGAAAAACATGAAATACCGAGCATCACACAAGAC
>JBMUAP010000186.1:0-6256 GCA_049454155.1 Blastocatellia bacterium | reverse complement strand
CCTTTCGGCCAAATCCCAAGCTGGACGTCGAGGCGGCAATCACCGAACTCGGCGTCGGCGAGGCGCTCGTCTCGATGCTCGACGAGAAGGGCCGGCCCGGGATCGTCCGGCGTGCCCTCATCGCGCCCCCGGAGAGCCGCCTCGGCGCGATCACCGCGCAAGAACGCCAGCAAGTGATGCAGCACTCGCTGCTCGCTGGCCACTACGAGGCGGCCGTCGATCGCGAATCGGCCTATGAGCGGCTCAAGGAGCGCCGCGAGGAGATCGCCGCACAGCAGGCACCTCCGCCGCCCTCGCGCAGCTCGGCTCCGCCTCGCGAGGTGGAATCGCCCCTCCTCGAGGCCGCGGGAGATGTCCTCGGTGCCCTGGCGAAGAGCGCCGCCCGCTCGATCGGGTCGAGCCTCGGCCGACAGATCATGCGGGGCCTCTTCGGGTCGATGAGCGCGCCCGCCTCGACCCGCCGACGCCGCTGACGATCCGCGCCCTCACTTCCCGCTCGGGAGGGCCCAGGGGGCGCGGTAGGCCTTGGTGACCAGCGCCTGCGCTTGCGGATCGTTGACGATCTGCTCGCGCTCGAGGTCCCACTCGACGCGACGCCCGACACGGAAGGCAATGTTGGCGAGGTGGCACGCCATCATCGAGTAGTGGCCGATCTCGACATCCGAGCGGGGGTGCTTGCGCGACTCGACGCATTCGAGGAAGTTGCGAACGTGGGCCAAGTGAGAGTCCTCACCGGAAGGCGTGCGCCGCGGCTCCCCGGCCATGCGGTAGGAGCGCTTGCGCTTCACCGTTTCACTCTCCGGATAGACCTCCCAGCCCCCACGATCGACGACCAGCACGCCGTTGTTGCCGTGAAAGGCGACCCCGTGGTCGCGGTCGTACGGCCCTCGCCCGATCGCCGTCGCGTGCTCCCAGATCATGCTGTACCCATCAAACTCCCAGAGCGCCTGCTGGGTGTCGGGCGTCTCCTCGGCGTCCTCGGGAAAGCCGAACTTCCCGCCAACGGACATGGCCGCCCGGGGTGCCTTGACCCCCATCCCCCAATTGGCGATGTCGATCATATGCGCGCCCCAGTCGGTCATGAGCCCGCCGGAGTAGTCCCAGTACCAACGGAAATTGAAATGGAAGCGGTTGCGGTTGAAGGGGCGACGTGGCGCGGGGCCAAGCCACAGGTCATAGTCGATGGTCGAGGGAGCTGCCTCATCCGGCAAGACGGGGATGTTACCCATCCAATCCTGGTAGGCCCACGTCTTGACGAGCCGGATCTTGCCCAAACGACCACTGCGCAGATAGTCGACGGCCTCGGCAAATTGTGAGCCGCTGCGCTGCTGCGTGCCCATCTGGACGACGCGGCCGGTGCGCCGGGCCGTGTCGACCATCACCCGTCCCTCGCCAATCGTCAGGGAGAGGGGCTTCTCGACGTAGACGTCCTTGCCGGCTTGGCAAGCGAGCACCGTCGGGAGTGCGTGCCAGTGGTCGGGCGTCGCGACGATCACCGCATCGATCTGCCGATCGTCAAGCACCCGTCGAAAGTCGCGGGTGAGCAGGGCTGGCCGCTGACCAAACTGGTCTTCGACGTTGCGGCGGATCTTGGCGACCTGGTCGTCATCGACGTCACAGAGGGCGGCGCATTCGACATTGCCGATACGCAGCATGTCCCGCAGATCCCCCCAGCCCATCCCGCCGCAGCCGATCAATCCGACCCGGATCCGGCGGTTGGCCCCGGCCACCCGCCCCTGGGAGAGCGAGGTCACGGCAGGGCTCCCCGCCTCCCCGACGTCGGAGAGGGCGGTCATTCCAGTGACAGCAGCGGCACCAGTAGCGGCCTGGCGCAGGAAGGTACGACGGGGTCGATTGGCCATACAGGCTCTCCTTTCGGCTCCGCTCCGGCAGGAACGGAAGACAGCGGGGACTCGGGTTGGAAGGGGCGGAGAGAAATGCGCGAGATCGAGCCCCCTCTCGTCAGAGGGAGAGCTCGACCAGGTCCTCCGCCGCGACGGTCTCGGGAAAGCCGCGGCGAGCCTCGGCCAGAAGTGGGCGATAGTCCGGATACCGCGAGCTGAAATGGGTGATCACCAACCGCTTGACCTTGGCCAGACGGGCGACCTCCGCCGCCTGCGAGGCCGTCGAGTGGCCATACTGATCGGCCTCGTCGCGATGGTCATCGGTGAAGGTCGCCTCGTGAATCAGGCAGTCGACCCCGTGCGCCAATGTCACACCGTTGACGCACGGTCGAGTATCGAGACAGTAGGCCAGCGAGGGTCCGGGACGCGGCGGCCCGACGACCTCCGCCGACTCGATGCGCCGCCCATCGGCGAGCGTGATCGCCTCTCCCGCCTGGAGCTTCGCGTAGAGCGGCCCCGCCGGGATTCCCAGCTCCCGTGCCCGCTCGACATCGAAGCGGCCGGGCCGGTCCTTCTCCGTCAAACGGTAGCCGATCGCGAAGATCCGATGATCGAGCGGCTGCGCGGTGACGACATACCGCTCCTCGTCGTAGACGGTCAGCCCCCCCCGCTCCGTAAAATCGCGCGCGCCATATTCGCGCACCGTCAGCGGGTAGCCAACATAGCAACTCTTCAACCGCCGCAGCAGCGCGAGGTACTCAACGATGCCCGGGGGACCGACGAGCAGCAGAGGCCGCTGTCGCTGATCGAGCGACATCGTCGAGAGCAACCCGGGGAGCCCATTGAAATGGTCCCCGTGGAGATGGGTGATGAAGATTGCTTCCAGCTTGTGCGCCGAAAGCCCGGCCCGCATCAGCTGGATTTGGGCTGCCTCCCCGCAATCGAAGAGCCACCACTCGCCCTCGCCGACCACGGCCAGGGAGCTGACGTGCCGCTGCAGGGTCGGCCGACCAGAACTGGTCCCAAATGGAATGATGCGCACGCTACCCTTCCTTGTTTCGCATGAAATCGGCGAGCTGGGCAAAGGCTTGGCTCAGGTGAAGGCGCAACGCCTCATTCGGGACGTGCTCCTCCAATGCCTGCCGCATGCAGAGCAGCCACTGATCCCGCTCCGACTCTCCAATCTGAAAGGGGAGATGGCGCGCACGCAGCCTTGGATGGCCGTAGCGCTGGACGTAGAGCGGCGGACCTCCCAACCAGCCCACCAGAAAGAGGAAGAGCTTCTCGCGCGAGGAGGTCAGGTCTGGTGGATGGAGCGCGAGAATTCCCGCCGCCTCAGGCAACGTCGCCATCAGGTCGTAGAAACGATCGACGAGGGCTCGTACCTTCTCCTCCCCGCCAATCTGCTCGAAATGGGTTTGACTCATCGGTGATCCGTCTCGTGTCTTTCGTTGGTAAGCGAACTGCTCGAGATCCGACGGGCCAACGATGACAACCCCGTCTGATCCACCCTTCCCAATCTTCTTCCTCTCCGTGATCTCTGTGGCTCGGTGGTGCAATCCCATCTTCAGTTCTGACGTTGGTCGCTGGTTGACCTGGCTCCCTGCGGAGCAGACTCACCGCCAGGCAAGGTAGGCCAGGAAGAAGATCCCCAGCACCAGGAGGAGCAGAAACGCAAAGAGAGACCGCGCCCCCGCCGTCCTCGCCGAGGCCCCCTCGACCAACGAGAGGAGCAGCGCGCCCGTGCTCCGCGTGGAGAGCCGGAACCGCTTCCCAACCTCTTCGTCGACCACTGCCGCGGCGTCCTCTCTGGCCCCTCCCACCCCAGCCAGGGCGGCTCCAACAACGGGGACATCCCTCTCGCGCCCCTCGGCAATCCACAGCGGGGAAAGAGGGGACTGGAAAACGGGGGAGGGGGGAGCGTGCCGAGACGTCTCTTCGGAAGGCGGCCCAGAGATCGGCCCAGTGATCGGCCCAGAGATTGGCCCAGAGATTGGAATGACCGCGCTCAGTGAGCCTTCCAGGGGATCATCCACGCCCTGCGGCGCAGACCCCGCCTCCAGTTCAGGAAGCTCAGAGATGGATGAAGAGAGACGGTGCCGCGCAGGAGGCTCAAGTGGAATCGTCTGGCTCTCCCCCCCGGCCTTCTTCTCCGGTGGCGCCTCAGAGATCGGCAGCTCGATCGTGCTGCGCCAGACATCAACAACGGTGTCGCCCTCCGCTGGCATGGGCGCCCCACAGTTCCGACAAAATCGAGCGAAGAGTCGGGCAGATTTGCCACACCGTCGACAATTCATAGCGCATTCTAACGCGAGACGCCGGATCAAACCAACCATTCCCTCCATCCTGCTCCGCAATCTGCCCTCTTTTGTTCCTCCCTCAACCAACTGCGGAAACCCGGGTGGCTTGGCTTGAAGGACGAAAAGAAGCGAGGGGGTCGTTGGACAACCTCGGTGTGTTGTAGTACAAACAGAGTCTAGTTCACACCTCTGTCCCAAAGGAATTGACCACCATGAAATTTGGCGTCGTCGTCTTCCCCGGATCGAATTGTGATCACGATACCTACCACGTGATCAGCAAGGTCATCGGGCAGCCTGTCAATTTTATCTGGCACAAGGAAGACTCGGTCGAGGGGCACGATGTGATCCTGTTGCCGGGAGGCTTCTCCTACGGGGACTACCTGCGAACGGGAGCGATTGCCCGGTTCTCCCCGGTGATGCGGGCAGTGACGGCCTTTGCCGCCGAGGGGGGCTTGGTGGTCGGGATCTGCAATGGCTTTCAGATTCTCTGTGAGGCGGGGCTCTTGCCCGGCGCGCTCCTGCGCAATCGGGATCTGCGGTTTCGCTGTGAGCACGTCACCCTCCGTGTCGAGGAGACCAACACCCCTTTCACGAGAGCGTACCAAGCCGGGCAGCGGTTGAGCATCCCGATCGCCCACGGTGAGGGCAACTACTTCTGCGACGACGCGACCCTTGCCGAGCTGGAGGGGGAGCATCGGGTCCTCTTCCGGTACTGTGCCCTGAACGGAGAGCTGACCGAGGCGGCCAACCCCAACGGCTCGCGCCACCACATCGCCGGGATCTGCAACCGGGAGCGCAATGTCCTCGGCCTGATGCCGCATCCGGAACGTGCCGCCGAACTCTCCCTGGGCAGCCAGGATGGTCGTCCCCTCTTCGTTTCGATCGTCGACCATCTCCAAGAGCGGATCGGCCGCCGCGCCTGACGTCTGCCGCCGGCCCTACTCGCCCACATATTTGACAGAGCAAAGAAGCGCCTATGACCTGGACACCCGAACAGCTGCAACAGCACCGCCTGACGACAGACGAGTATCGACGAATCGAGGAGCTGCTGGGTCGTGCTCCGAACCTCACTGAGCTGGGCATCTTCTCGGTGATGTGGTCGGAGCACTGCTCCTACAAGTCATCGAAGGTCCACCTGCGTCGCCTGCCGACCGAGGGTTCGTGCCTGGTGCAGGGGCCTGGAGAGAACGCCGGCATCGTCGAGATCGGCAACGGCTGGTGCGCCGCCTTCAAGATCGAATCGCACAACCATCCCTCCTTCATCGAGCCCTACCAGGGAGCGGCGACCGGCATCGGGGGGATTCTACGCGACATCTTCACGATGGGGGCCCGGCCCGTCGCCGCGCTCAACAGCCTGCGCTTCGGACCGATCCGCGACGCAGAGATCGACGCGTCGAGCGAGGCGACCTCGGCCACGGCCATCGCGCGGAACCGGCGGATCATGGCTGGGGTCGTCAAGGGACTCGGGGATTACGGGAACGCTTTCGGCGTTCCAACGATCGGCGGAGAGGTCTACTTCGAGAAGGGCTATTCGCTCAACCCGCTCGTCAACGCCTTCGCGCTCGGCCTCGTCCGCCGGGAGCAGATCTTCTATGGAAAGGCGGAGGGAGTCGGCAACTCTGTCATCTACGTTGGGGCGAAGACGGGCCGGGACGGGATCCACGGAGCGACCATGGCCTCGGCAGAGTTCGACGAGGCAGCGATGGAGAAACGGCCGACCGTCCAGGTCGGCGACCCCTTCTCGGAGAAGCTGCTGCTCGAAGCCTGCCTCGAAGCGATGCGTGAGCAGACGATCCTCGGCATCCAGGACATGGGAGCGGCCGGCCTGACCTCCTCCTCCTGCGAGATGGGCGCGCGCGCCGGAACAGGGATCGAGATCGATCTCGACCTCGTGCCCCAACGCGAGACGGGCATGACCGCCTACGAGATGATGCTCTCCGAATCGCAGGAGCGCATGCTGATCGTCGCCGTGCAGGGCCGCGAGCGCCAACTGCTGGAGATCTTTCAGCGCTGGGATCTCGACGCCGTCGTCATTGGCAAGGTGATCGAGGAGCAGGTTCTGCGGGTCCGCCACCAGGGAGCGGTCGTCGCCGAGATCCCCAATCTGGCCCT
>JBMUAP010000185.1:0-6256 GCA_049454155.1 Blastocatellia bacterium | reverse complement strand
CGCCGACCCGGGCCAACAACCGAAAGAGCGTCAAGGAGATGACGGCAATTGGAATCGAGGCGCTCACCGTCAGGCCCGTCTTCAGGACCAGATAGAGGGAGGAGGCCCCGAAGACCACGCCGAGTGCTGTTCCCGTCAGCAAGGGAAGCCAGGTCAACTCAGGCAATCGCTCCCAGGCTGGAATAAAGGGGCGGATCCCAATCTCTCTGCTCTCACCGGGCTCCTTGGCCATCTCCGCTCCTCTCATTGCTCCTCGTTTGGACTCTGCCGGGTCAGCCGCGACCGCCATCCCTTCAGCTCAGGCTGTTCCTCGACCGGCCGCACGACCCGGAACCCCACCATGATCGCTTCTGTATGCCACCAGATACTCTGTGGATTCTGCGGGTCCCGCAAACTCCAGTCCTTCTCCGAGTGGCCGCGGGCCCCGCTTCGCAACCTCCCTGCCTCGTCGTCCCAAGAGCCGCCTCGCACGACGTGCGGATAGCGCCCCCCCCCCGGAATGCGTACCGGTCGCAGGGCGGCCTCGCGGGGATTGAACGTCTGATAATACGCAGGATCGTAACGATCGAGGCACCATTCGGCGACGTTGCCATGGAGATCGTGAAAGCCCCAGGGGTTGGGTTTCTTGCGACCCACGGGGTGGGGTTTATAATCGGAGTTGGTGGTCAGCCAAGCGTGATCCGGGAGGAGGGCCGGATCGTCGCCGAAGGAGTAGGCGGTGGCAGTGCCCGCCCGACAGGCGTACTCCCATTCGGCCTCTGTTGGAAGCCGGTAGGTCTTGCCCGTCTTTTCAGAGAGCCAGTGGCAGTATTCGGACGCGGCGTGGTAGGTCATGCTGATCGCCGGCTGGCGACCTTTGCCATACCCGTGGGCTTCGTCGGCGTAGGGGGGCGTCGGTCGGGTGACGATTCCCGGATCGGCTGTGCCCGAAGGAGGGGCTTCGAGTTGGGTGCCGAAGGCGAACTGATCGTACTCGTCCCACGTGACTTCGTACTTTCCCATCCAGAAAGAGGGGACTTGGATGGAGTGGCGCGGCGACTCGTCGGGGCGATGCCCCTTCTCCTTTTCGTCGCTCCCCATGAGGAACTGTCCACCCTGGACGGGGAGCATTTCGAAGCCGACATTGGTACCCGGGATCGTCTCCTGATACGGCTCCAGGGGAGGCGGGGATTGCCCAGAGGCACCCGGCGTGGGGAAGAAGGTGGTCTTGCTGGCGAACAATAACAGCGTCACGCCTGTCATCCATAACAGGGACGAACTGATCGAGATGAGACGACTTTTGAGCGGCATGGCAGTTGAAACTCTCCAAAAATACTTGGCGTGGCCACCTCACCTTGCGGCGGGGATCCAACGCCCTCACTCTCCCGCCCGACGGGCTTGGGGAAGATGGGTGGCCACATTGATCCTCTCGACGATCTTGCCTCGATCAGCCTGGGGCGGCTCGACCCCGCGACGGATGAAGGATCGCTTGGTCCTCTACGAAGCAGAACGCATTTTGATGGGGACCAAGGCGCGCCTGCAGGTCTACAGCAGTTCGGCCATCATCGCCGGCAGGGCAATGGACGCGGCCTTTGCCCGCCTCGCCCGGCTTGACACCGTCCTCAGCGACTATCGCGAGAGCAGCGACCTGGCCACCTTCTGCCAGCAGGCCGGAAGAGGCATGGTCCCTGTCGATGACGACCTCTTCCGCCTTCTCGCCCTCTCCCAGGTCTGGGCCGGACGGACGAGCGGTCTCTTCGATGTCACCGCAGCGCCGATCGTTCAGCTCTGGCGACGGGCCAGACGAACACGCCAGCTGCCCGACGCAGACCGCCTCGCGGAGGCCAGGTCACTGGTTGGGATCGAGCATCTGCGGCTCGATCCGGCGACCAGTCAAGCAGGGCTGGCGAAGCCCGGGATGCGGATCGATTTCGGGGGGATCGCCAAGGGGGACGCCGCCGACCAAGCCCTCGCCGTGCTCGCGGCGCACGGGATCGATCGGGCACTGGTGGCCATCGGAGGGGACATCGCGGTGAGCGGGCCTCCCCCTGGGACCCACGGGTGGAAGATCGGAGTTGCCTCTCCGGAGGATCCGAGCCGTCCGCCGGCTCACTTCCTCCTTCTCGACCACGCCGCCGTCTCGACCTCAGGTGACTTGGAACAGTCCGTCACCATCGACGGTCGTCGCTACTCCCACATTGTCGACCCACGGACCGGGTTGGGCACGATACGGCCAGGACTGGTCACGGTTCGTGCCCGGCACGGAGCCACCGCCGATGTTCTGGCGACGACCCTCAGCCTCTTAGGTCCAGAAGAGGGGATCGCGCTCCTCGAACGGCTCTCGAAGGTCGATCCTCTTCTTGCGGCCCGGTTCGATTTTCCGGCCGGCCTCTCTGCTCCCGTCCTCTCCGGAAATTGGCCGCAGCACTAGAAGTCATCCCAAGAGATTGCTCACACGAAGAGACGAAGGCACGGGGTTTTGATTGGTCATTGAGACGCTCCGTCTCTTTTCGTGTGAGATCTTCCCGCCATGGATCACTTTTCCGGGGTTTCTGGATCGCCTCCATTCAGGAGAGAGGAGAGGGGCCTCCTCTCCTCTCTCCTGCGGAGTCTTTAGACCAGCGGAGTCTTTCCTGGAATCGGCACCGCGGGAACCGCGATCGGACCCCACGAAAGCTTTTCCGGTACCAGCGACTCTTTCGACTCGAGCGCTTGTTCCCAGGTGACGGTCTTGCCGGTATAAGCGGACATGCGTCCCATGATCGCCGTCAGCGTGCTCTCGGCAACGGTCTTCAGCTCGTTGATCGGCTTTCCTGCCCGGATGCTGGCGATGAGATTGGTGTGCTCCTGGACGTAAGGGTTGTTGTCCTTCTCCGTCAAGCGCCAGCTCTTCTCACCCGAAATGATGTACTTGTTGACCTGGCAGGTTCCCTTGGTTCCGACCAGGGCCTCGGAGACGCTCGAGTCGGTGTTGACGATCTGCCGGCAGTAGCTCGACAGATGCATCCCATTCTCGTACTCGTAGTCGATGGCGAAGTGGTCGAAGATGTGGCCATAGGCCGGGTCGGTTCGCTGTTGTCGGCCCCCCATTCCATAGGCCTTGACCGGATGCGTCCCCATCGCCCAGTTGACGACGTCGATGTTGTGGACGTGCTGCTCGACGATGTGATCCCCGGACAGCCAAGTAAAGTAGAGCCAGTTGCGAATCTGCCACTCCATGTCGGACCAGTTCGCTTGGCGCGCCTTGTTCCAGAGGCCACCCTGGTTCCAGTAGGCCCGGGCAGCAACCAGCTCCCCGATCGCTCCATCCTGGATCCGCTTGAGCGTCTCGAGGTAGCCGGTTTGATGGCGACGTTGCGTACCCGCGGCGATCCCGAGCCCCTTGGCCTTGGCCTGCTCGTAGAGCGAGAGGCAGAGGCGAATCCCAGGTCCATCGACCGCGACGGGCTTTTCGGTGAAGATGTGGCGACCCGCGGCGACCGCGGCCTGGAGATGGGTGGGACGGAAGGCTGGTGGAGAGGCGAGGATGATGTAGTTGACGTCGCTGTTGATCACCTTCTGGTAGGCATCGAACCCAACGAACATCCGCTCTGCCGGGACATCGATCTTCTCTGCATACTTCTTCTTGAGGCTGGTCACCCCTTCCTGGAGTCGATCCGCGAAGGTATCGCCCATCGCGACAATGCGCACACCTGGAGCAGAATCGAGGACGTTTCCGATGGCGCCGGTCCCACGGCCTCCACAGCCGATCACGCCGACGCGGATCTCATCGCTCCCTTGCGCCCAGGCGCCGCTCAACCGGGGAAGAGGCGCTCCGTTGGCGATCGTACTTCCCCCAAGGGCGGCCCCCGCCACCCCTGCCACCCCTGCCACCCCTGCCGCAGATGTCTGGATGAAGTCCCGACGCGAACTCGTCGGACCCTCCGCTCGACTCACTCTCCGCTTGCTCATAGACTACTCTCCTTGTTCATTAAGGACTGGCCAAGCCGCAGCGCCCTCGCTGCGACCGGGCCAGGGGGTTGATCTGGACGAGGAGCAAGGGAGTCCTCCCCGCTCCGCAATGGATCAGCTCGTTCGCTTGAGAATAAAAAGGGTGATGTCGTCGTACTGCGGGGCCTCCCCCGCGTAGCGATCGATCTCGGCAAAGACCTCGTCGACGATCACTCTCGCCGACTGATCTGCCACTTGGCGGAGCAGCGCCACGACCCGCTCTTCGCCAAATTCGTTCTCCTCACCATCCTGCGCCTCCGTGACCCCATCCGAGAAGAGGGCCAGCAGGTCTCCTGGCGCAATCTCAAACTGCTCCTCTCCATAAGGGAGACCAGGGAGGAGACCCAGCGGAGTCCCCGTCCCCTTGAGCCAGCTCACCTCTCCAGAGGCGCGCAACAGCAGCCCGTTGGTATGTCCGGCGTTGACGTAGCGGGCTTGGCCTGTTTGCGGATCGATCTCGACGAGGAACGCCGTCACATACTTGTTCGACGGAGTGGTCGCGTAGAGCAGCTCGTTGATCTCCCCGGCCAGCGCCGGGAGCGGCTCGACGCGTCCGAGGAGCGCTCGCAGGGTCGCCTGCATGTTGCTCATGAGGAGCGAGGCGGGAAGTCCCTTCCCCGCAACATCGGCCACGCAGATCAGAAACCGACCCGTCGGGTCTGCACGATCCACCGGGAGAATGTCGTAATAATCTCCTCCGCAGAGCGTCGCGTGACGGTTATGCGCCGCCAGATTGAATCCAGGGTACTGGGCGATTTGTAAGGGAAAGAGGTTCTCCTGAATGCTGGCCGCGAGTGCCAACTCCTGCTCAAACTGCTTCCGCTCGAGGGTCTCCCGAAAGTACCAGGCGTTCTCGAAGGCCACCGCTGACTGGGCGATCAGTCCAGCGCCGAACTCGAGGTCCGCCTCGCTGTAGGAGAGGGTCCCGGGGCGCGAGCCGAGCGCCACCAGTCCTCCGGTCTCGCGATTTCCCGTCGGGATTGGGAAGACGACCTCGGCTTGTTCCTTTTCGAGGATCTCGCGGAGGCGAAGGGTTCGCGGCAGATCCTCGACCCGGAGCGACTCCGGCAACTCGGCGACCTCTCCCCGAAACTCTTCCTCGTCGAGCTGGGAGACCCGCTCCATTCCTTTCAATCGGAGAATCGGAGGGTGTCCGGACTTCCAGGCGATCAGCCCATACCGCCGGACGGCCCAACGCCCCGCCAGCGTCAAGACAAGAAGCTGGGCGACCTCTTCCGGCTCGAGGCTGGCGGTCAGTCCTCTTCCCAGGTCGAGCAGTGCCCGCAACTCCTGAACTTTCTGATCGAGCTGCAGATTGAGCTGGTGGGCCTCTGCGTGCACACGCGCGTTGATGATTCCGCTGGCGGCGATCCCCAGCAGGGCTTGCAGAAAGGCGATCTCCGAAGGAGGCAGTTCCTCTACGCCCGTCGCCCGGCCTTGCGGTCGATTGATCCCGAGCAGTCCGATCGGCGACTCCGGCTCTCCAATCGGGAAGAAGCGGATGATCCCCGCCTCGCGCGCCCGCTCTTCCTGAAAGATCTCCCCGACACGCAACCGGGGAGCCCCCCGCACCAGCGAGACCCTCAGGCCGTCCCTGCCGGCGACGGCAATCAAGCCCCGACTGACCGCGAGACGACCCATCACGGAGCGGAGCAGGTGGCGCAGCAGTGGCTCCAATTCCAGCGAAGCATGCAGCAGTTGTGCCGATTCCAGCAGGGCTTCCACCGTCTCGAGCTGTCGCTCGGGAAAAGGGGCCCCGCGTGCCTGTTCCTCCTGCGCCATTCTCTTCAGGTCTTTCTCTGGATCCGTTGCTCGTCAGGGATTGAGTCGCCCGCACTCGCTTCGCTCTTCGACTTCTCGGGCCTCTGGGAGCGGAACGAAGGATCAGGCGGGTTTCTTCAACCGCTTGATCATATGGAGTTCATTCTTCTGCCCTGGTTGTATCTGGTAACTCACCTCATCCATGAGGGCTTTGATCAGGCGAATCCCAAGCCCCCCCGATCTCCGCTCCGTGACGAGCGTATCGATCGAGGCCGGTGTCACCCCGGTTGGATCGAATCCTTTTCCGGTATCGATGACGGAGATCCGGACCGCCTCCTCGTCACAAATGGCCTGGATGATGACCTCCTGGCGAGTGTCCAGCCCATAGGCGTGCTCGATGACATTGGCACAGGCCTCGTCGACTGCCAACTCCAGGTTGGAGATCTCCTGCTCGTCGAGGTGGGCTTGCTGGCCGATCCGGGTGACAAAATCCCGGATGAGGACCAGATTCTCCGTTGAGGAGGGA
>JBMUAP010000184.1:0-6263 GCA_049454155.1 Blastocatellia bacterium | reverse complement strand
GTTGCAAATAAAAATTCGCGGGGCTCCCCTTCTTCTTCCCTCGTCCCTCGTCCCGGCGACCGGTTTGTCGAAGGGGGGAGAGCAATGCTACGCTCAAAACTTGGAATCGCTGCCCTTCCCTCCTGGACGAGGATGACAGGAAGGAGTGGGTGGTGTGGGCTGTCCTTTTGATTTCGGGGGGGAGCGGCATGAACGATCGAAGGAGAGAGAGGCGAAGGGTCTGGGGGGGGCTGTTGATGGTGGGTGGCCTCCTGCTCGGAGCGGGCTTGGTCTGGGCCTCCGAGGAAGGAGATCGGGAGGCGCTCTACCGGCTCAACAACCAGGGTGTTGCCCTGATGGAGCAGTACCAGCATGAACAAGCGGTCGAGAAGTTCAGCCAAGCCCTGGCGGCAGATGGCAACTTCGTCATCGGGCGGGTCAACCTCGCGCTTGCGTTCTACTTCCTCAATGATGGCAAGCGGGCAATGGTTGAAGCGAAGCGGGCGCTCGAACGGGCGCCGCAGAGTCCACAGGCGCTCTATGTCCTCGGCGCCGCCGCCAAGAAGGAGCGACTCTACCCGGAATCGCTGGCCGCCTTCACCCAACTGCTCGCACTCGACCCGACCGATCCCTACACCAACCTCCAGGTGGGCCAACTTCATTCAGCCACCCAGGCCTATGATGCGGCAGTTGCCGCCTTCCGCCAAGCACTCGACGCTGAGCCTTATAATGCCACCGCCGCCTACAGCCTCGCGCAGGCACTGATCCGCTCGCGCAAGACGGCCGAGGGGCAGGCCATGCTCGCCCGCTTCCAGGCGATGAAGGCGGGTGGGTACGCGACCACGCTCGGGCTGACCTACGGGGAGCAGGGCAAGTACGCGGAGGCGCTAGTAACGACCGGAATCGAGCCAGACCTGCTGCCGCTCGAAGGTCCCCGCGTCGCCTATCGAGCCGTCGACGCAGGGATAGCCGACCCGATTCTTTCAGGATCAAATGGACCTGCAGGCCTCGAGACCGTCCTTGGCCGTCAGATTCGCCAAGAGGAGTGGTCGCCGGCGCTGGTCCGGGAGCTGATCACCCCGTTCAGTACCAGCCAGACTCTCGCCGATTGGGATGGAGATGATCGACCGGATCTCGTCGTCTCCGGGCTCGACGCCGAGGGGCGTCCCATCCTGCGCCTCTTCCGGAATACGGGGGCTCCCGGCCGTCCCGCCTTTGCCGAGGTGACGGAGTCATCGGGCCTGCGGGCCACCGGCCCGGTCAGCGGAGTCGTCCTCGGAGATTACGACAACGACGGAAAGACCGACCTGCTCGCCTTCGGCCATCGCACCCTCTCCCTCTGGCGCAATCAGGGGGACGGAACGTTCAAGGAGGTGACGAAAGAGACCGGACTGCCCACCCCCTATCCGGCCTGGGCCTTGAGCGGCGCCTGGATCGATCTCGACCACGACGGGGACCTTGACCTGGTCCTTGGCAACTTCGCCGACCTCGATCAGTTTCCGAGCCAAGCGGGGGCGCGTGCCGTCTTTCCAGACGACTTCCCAGGCCAGAAGAACCTCGTCTTCCGCAACAATGGAATGGGGGTGTTCAGCGAGATCGCCGGGCCGGCTGGCCTCGACGGGGGGGCCCGCAAGACGACCGCAGTCATCGGAACCGACTACAACAACCAGCGGGACGTCGACCTGCTCTTCGTACAGTATGGCGAGCCGGTCCAGCTCTTCAGCAACCAGCGCGACGGCTCTTTCCGTGAAGTTGCCGCCGAGGCTGGCCTGCGCGTGGTGAGCCACGGCTTTGGTGTTGCGGCCGGCGACCTCAACAAGGACAACTTCACCGACTTCTACTTTCCGACCCGCACGGGTGCGGACCGCCTTCTCCTCAGCACCGGTCGGGCCACGTTCGCCGAGATCGCCATCGCTTCCCCGCTGACTGGTTCGACGGGCGCCCAGATGGCCGACTATGACAACGACGGCATTCTCGACGTGGTAACCCTCACCGAAGGGAAGATGGTCAGCCAACGCGGGCTCGGAACGGGACTCGCCTCTCCCATCCCTCTTGGGCCAGCGACGAGCGCCCTCCACCAGGGCCGAATGTTTGGACTCGGGGATCTGACCGGGGACGGAGGGAGCGACCTCGTCGCCCTCGGTGCGGACGGGAAGGAAGTGGTCCTGCAGGCGAGTGGGCAACTCCGGCAAGTGGCCCGCCTCAAAGTCCTCGGACGCACCAGCAACCGCAGTGCCATTGGCGCCAAGGTTGAGCTGCGCAGCGGCAGCCTGCGCCAGAAGCGGGAGGTCTATGCCTCCTCCCCCGCCCCTGCCCCGACTGAGATGATCTTCGGTCTTGGCAACCGCTCCACGGTCGACGCCGTGCAGCTCTTCTGGCCCGCCGGAATTCTGCAGTCAGAGCTGGTCGTCAAGGCCGAAGCCAAGACCTCCCCCCCGAACCGCATCGAAGAGCTCGACCGCAAGGGAACCTCCTGCCCGATCCTCTACGCCTGGAATGGGGAAGAGTACCAGTTCGTCACAGATTTTCTCGGCGGGTCGGCTTTTGGCTCCCTCGTCGCTCCAGGAAAATTCAACACTCCCGATCCGGACGAGTACATCCGCCTCACCGACCAACAGCTGCGGGAGAAGGATGGTCGCCTCTCGCTCCGTCTCAACAACCAGCTCGAAGAGGTGATCTTCTTCGATGCCGTGCGACTGCTCGCCATCGACCATCCCGCCGAGATCGAGGTCTATCCCAACGAGCGGCTCATGCCCGGCCCGCCCTTCCCCGAGTTCAAGCTCTATGCGACCCGTGGTGCCCGGCCTCCAGTCAGCGCCCGCGACGATCGTGGCAGCGACATCCTGCCGCTGATCCGCACCATCGACCGACGCTACCCGGAGGAGTTCGCCAAGCTGCCCTTCAAGGGCTACGCACGCGAACACGCCATTGAACTCGACCTCGGGCCGCTCGACCCGGCATCTCCGGTGGTCCTTCTGATGACTGCCTGGATCGACTACGCCGACTCGACCTCGAACTTTGCCGCCGCCCAGGCCGGCGAACGGCTGATCCCCCCCTACCTCCAAGTCAAAGACGCGCAGGGCCATTGGCAGACCGTCCTCCCACAGATGGGCTTCCCGGCTGGCCTGCCCAAGACGATGACGGTCGATCTCACTGGCAAGTTCCTGACCGACGACCGACGGGTTCGGATCGTCACCGGGATGCGCATCTACTGGGACCAGATCCTTGTCGACACGTCAGACGGCAATGTCCAGACTCGGCTGACGACCCTCGACGCGATGGCGGCCGATTTGCGCTGGCGCGGCTTTCCTCGTGAATACTCCCCCGACGGCCGTCGTCCACTCCTCTACGACTATCGAACCATCGAACCAACGGCTCCCTGGAAGACCCACTCCGGCAATTACACGCGATATGGCGACGTGCGTGAGCTGCTGACTGCTCCCGACAACCGGTATGTGATCACTCGTAACGGCGATGAGCTGCAGGTCGACTTCGATGCCACCCGCCTCCCCCGGCTCCCACACGGGTGGAAGCGCACCTTCCTTCTCTACACCGCTGGCTTTGGCAAGGACATGGATCTTCACTCGGCCCGCCCGGAGACGATTGGCGAGCTCCCCTTCCATGGAATGAAGTCCTATCCCTACCTGGGACGAGAGCAATTTCCGTTGACCGGCGAGCTCCTGGAATACTTCGAGAAATACAATACCCGAACGATCACGCCACTGCTTGGACGCCTGCGGTAGAACTCCGCCGCCCCACTGCCCCTCGTGTTGACCGATGCCAGCAGTGGGGTCGTGCCGAAATCCTCCGGCCCCTCCGAAAAAGTAACGCCTCACGGAACGGAAGAGATGATTGCACCATCAAGACACGACGAAGAAATGGACGATGAAGATTTCTCCAGCCCAAAACCTTGGCGGCTTCATCTCTTCGTGTGAGAAAAAACAACTTGGCCCACACTGGAGGGGGGGAAGACGCTCACACGGAGGCACGGGGAACACCAAGACGAAGATTGGGAATTGAACAGCGTCAACAAGCGATCAACGTCTGCACGGAAGACATCGTCGCAAGGCCAGCGCACCGCCATCACTTCCACCCCTTGAGCAAGCTGATGTCGCCGTGGCGATTGGCAACATAGGCAACCGCGATCAGACTGCCTCCTGGGGCGACGTTGATCCCCGGCACCCAAGCGGCGAGGCTCCCCGGCAACTCAAAGAGCTGTCCAGAGGTCCGACGGGCAAGGTCGAAGGTTCTCACCAGTGGTCTCTCCCCAGACTCTTGCGGGAGATAGAAGAGCGTCGTGCCGGAAATGTCCCAGTACCGCCCAAACGGTACGGATGCCAGTTCAGGAATCGGGGCCTCGTCCCCGCGCTGCAGATCCTTGCGCCACAATTGAGTGCCATTGGTAAAGTAGAGGGAGGTTCCATCCTCTGACTCGATCGCCTCCTGCCCCTGGCTCAAGGTGACCGGGACCACCTCGCCTCCACTCGCCGGTACACGATCGACCCGCGGAATCGACGTCTTGAACGAACTGAAATAGATCCACGCGCCATCTCTCGACCAGGATGGCATGTTCTCCACTGCCGGGTCGGAGGTCAGTTGGCGAAGGTCCGTGCCATCGACTCGGATCTTGAAGATATCGGTGTTGTCCTTGCTGTTGCGATCGAAGACCAGCCACTCGCCATCTGGCGACCAGCGGGGACTGCCGACCCCGACTTGGCGGAAGGTTGTCAGTTGATTGACGTTCGAGCAATCAGAATTGGCAATCCAAATCTCGTCGAAGCCCGTGCGGCCGGAAACAAAGACCATCCGGGACCCATCCGGGGAGAATCGTGGATGGTCATCTGCGCGGGAAGAGTTGATCCGACACCGCCGCCGGAGACTTGCCCCCCCTTGCCCTGTCCGCTCGAAGAGATCGATCTGGGTATCGTTGATTGGTTGCGTAAAGGCCAACCGATCCTCTTGCGGTGAGAGGGTGAACGATTTGATGTGCGGGGGGACGCTGGTGATGACCAGTGGCTCCCCCCCGCCCACTGGGAGGCGCCAGAGCCGATTGCCTCCCTTCCGACTGGAGATGAAGTAGATCTCCGCGTTGTTGGGTGCCCATTCAAAGTCGGAGATCAGATTCTCGTCGTGCGTCAACTGTGTCAATGTCTGATTGGCAAGCGTGTAGAGGAAGAGATCGGCATTCCCCGTGTTCCTCCATCGGACAAAAGCGAGCCGTTTCCCATCCGGGGAGAACTGTTGCAAGGTGTCATAGACTTGAGGCGGCGGAGTCAAGAGGAGGTGCCGTTCCCGACCATCGAGAGAGAAGAGATAGTGACTTGTCGGCTGCCCGAGACGTTCATTGGCCGATGCGGCGAGGTACTTGCCATCCGGGGACCAACTCAGCCCTCCCGAGACCTCCCCGATCTCTTGCTCTTCTCCTCCCCCATTCATCGGCGCTATCATCAGCTTGTAGGGTCGTCCGAAATGGCCGGAACTCCGCAGGAAGGCGAGCCGGGTTCCATCCGGTGACCACACCGCTTGCGTGTCCTTCTCTGGATGGGTCGTCACCCGCCAGACCTCCCCGGTATCGACCGCCTTGACATAGATGTCCTGATTGTCCTGCGTCTCTCCTTCCGAGGTGAAGACAATGTATCGGCCATCGGGCGAGAAGGAGAGATCGGACTCCTCTCCCGGAAAGGTCACCAAGGAGGAAAGCGACAGTTCCTTTGCGGTGGAAAAGACCGTCTTTCCGCTCCAGTAAAGAGCCAAGGTAGCCCCCAAGACCGTCAGGGGAAGAAGCACCAGCCCCCACAATAGAAGGGGATGGATCCTCCTCCCGCTGGCAACGCGCCACGTGACATCCCCGCGACCGTCCCCCCTCGAATTGATCGGAATGGCCCTTTCTGGAGAGTCATCTGACTGGAGCCCTTCGCTCAGGCTGACCTTCTGGTTGAAGAGATGCCCCTTGCCAAGGATCGTTACAATGTACTCCGGACTCTTCTGGCTATCTCCCAGTAGCTTTCTCAACCGGTAGATGTGCTGGGTAAGGTTGGTCTCCTCGACGATCTGATTCGGCCAGATCGTCTCGAGCATCTGCTCCTTCTCGATCACCACGCCCGCCCGCTCGACCAAAAACTGCAGGATCTCGTACGTCTTCGGCCGCAGCGGAATCTGCTCGTCGCCCTGATAGAGTCGACGCAGCCGTGTATCCAGCCTGAATGGACCAAATAGATACCGTTTATCTTCTAGTTCGTGCATAGTGGGGGCCATCCCTCCCCCCCACTCCTATCTCCCAGAGG
>JBMUAP010000183.1:0-6270 GCA_049454155.1 Blastocatellia bacterium | reverse complement strand
GAAAGTTACCCAAGGGCCGATTTCGATCTGTAGGGGCACCCCTTGTGGGTGCCCTATCTTTTGATCTGTAGGCCCGTTGACCGGGAAAGAGGGAAGGCCACCCGGACGCCCCCAACAAAATCGTCAAATTCCAATTTCGTCAAAGGGGCGGGCCGGAGGCCCGCGCACCCAGGGTGTCCGCCCATCCGTCTCGCCTCAACAAGGCCGGTAAGATTTGTCGGGGCACCCCTGGTGGTTGCCCCCTGGACTTTGGACATTTCGTGCCAAAAAGGGGGCATTAGCGCCCCAACGGGGCGCCGCATACCAGCCCAGGGTGCAACTTGTGGAATGGAGAATGGAAAATGGAGAATGGGGCAAACACAAGGGCCGCCCCTGCAACTCACACCAGCCGCGTTGAAACCATCCCCCTTGGGTGCCGGCTCTTACTCATTGCCTCCACACGGGCAGTGTTGGTTGTCCGGGTAACTATTGTGGTTACTGCATTTTCCATTCTCCATTCTCCATTTTCAATTCTCTTTTATGCGGTGTCCCTTCGGGACACGGGAAATGTCCAAAGTTCAGCCCCTCCGCGCCTTTCAGCGGGGAGGGTAAGGTGCGGTCGAGGAAGTGGGTGGAACTCCATCGACAGTCCCAGGCTCCATCAGCTCAGACCGTGTCCCATCGGGATCGAAGAGGTTGAGCTGGCGACGGCGATTGACGCCGATGCGGATCTCAAGCGGTCGGTCATAGCCCGCACGGCCCGGGTTGGTGTCGAGTAGCTGACGGGCAGTTTCGATCTCGGCGACTTCCAGACAGAGATGGTGAGCCGAGCCCCGCCGGTCCCCTGGAGGTTCCTTCCCATAGAGCATCAGCTCCACATAGTCTTGACTCTCCGGCAATCGGAGATTGATCCAGGAGAGATAGGTCGACTCACGGCCCTGGCCGCGCCAGAACTCCTGCAGCCCGAGGGTCTCGCCGTAGAAGCGGATTGCCGAGGGGACGTCTGTCGCGATGATCCCGGCATGCATCATGCGTCGGGAGATCTGGTGGGGAGATTGGGGGCTCTTCACTGTGGCGAGATCTGCCCCCTGACCCTGTGATCGATATTCGACAAACTCCAGCCAGCGCCCCTCGGGATCGGCTACTTGGAAAGTCAGGTCTCCCCACGCATCGACCGCGACCGTATGCGGAACCTTCCAGCCACGGGTGCCGAGGAAACGGCGCATGGCCTCGATCTGATCCGTCTGCAGGGAGACACTGATCAGCCGATCCTCTCCCGGATCGAGCCCCTGCCGAAGCTCGACATACTGGCGCTGATTGATCTTGAAACGGCGCACCGTGCCTCTTCGCCCGGCCTCTGGAAATCCCAGCAGGTCGCGGTAGAAGGTGGTGGAGCGGTCGAGATCGCTGGCACGAAGCGTGATCTTGGCCACTCCCAGCAAGGGGGGTCGTGGTCTGCCGGGGGGAAGAGCCGCGACGGTCAACAAAAGAAGTCCGACAAGAAGGCAGACAAGCAAGGATTTGGTGCCCATAGGACCCTCGGGGGTTGGAATCGAAGACCGTCCAGTTTCGTAACTGGACCGGCGGGTGTATCATGCGGCCACGATGAAATCGAAGCAAGGACAGGAATGGCAGGTAGAAATGGCCGAGCAGGGGCAGCGGCTGGACAAGTGGCTCGCCGCGCCGGAACGGCTCGGATCGCGATCGAAATCGCTGCTGGCGATCGAACGTGGTCGCGTCTTCGTCAATGACCTCGAGCAGTCGGCCGCCGATGTCGCGCGCCGTGTCGTCAGCGGAGAGAGGATTCTCGTCTGGCACGACAGCCCCGGCAGTGCGACCAAGCGATATTTCGAACGACACGACTCCGGGCTCCATCTTCTGTACGAGGACGCAAGCTTGATCGTGGTCAACAAGCCGGCCGGGTTACTGACCGTCCCGCTGTCCACCCAACCGGACGAACCGAGCCTCCAGCAGCAGGTTGCCGCACACCTGCGCTCAGCCCACCGCCAGTCTCCGCTCGTCGTTCACCGGATCGATCGGGACACCTCGGGAGTCGTCGTCTTTGCCAAGCAGCCCGCCGCTCTGGTCTCCCTCAAGGCCCAGTTCGAAGACCGCCAGCCCGAACGCACCTACTTGGCTTTCGTCTATGGGAGTCCCCAACAACCCAGCGGAACTTGGCAAGACCTGCTTGTCTGGGACCGGGAAGAGCGCAAGCAGCAGGCGGTGACCACGGCTCTCCCAGAGAGACCAGGCAGCAAACTGGACCGCCATCGGGCCGGCCGCGGATCGACCAAGACCAGCGCCAGAGGAGAGGCGCAGACGGCGATCTGCCACTACCGGGTTCTGGAACGATATGGGAAGGTCGCCTCTCTCCTCGAGATTCGGCTCGTCACCGGTAAGCAGAATCAGATCCGGATTCAGGCATCCCTTCATGGCCACCCGCTGCTCGGAGAGAAGATCTACACCGGCGAGGAAGGAAGACGGCCTCTTCCCATCGTTGGCGGTTCCCGGATCGAACTGACCCGGCAGGCGCTCCACGCCCAGCGGCTCAGCTTTCTCCACCCGACCAATGGCCAGAAGGTCCGCTTCGAGGCTCCGCTGCCACAGGATCTGGTGACGCTCCAACAACGATTGACCCTGCTGAGCGAACCCGAAGCACCCCGAGAAAAAGTGTCAGATTCGCCAGCCTAGGCGGCGTACGGCTTGTCGTGCAATATCCCGGCCGACCCAATCGAGCAACATCAGCTGGCGATTGGCCCCAATTGGTGGCACCGGCATGCCGCCACCGGGCTGTGTCGGAAAGCCCATCCCGGAGCCAACGACCTTGGCGGTCTTCGGCTCGAAGATGGTGTAGCGAACCTCCACTCCGGTGCGGGTAGTTCCGAGACGATCCACTTCCAGCTCGAGTAACAGCACGAAGTAGTTCTCTTCCGTTTTGGCCGCCTTGACCGCTTCAGACCGGGTCTGATTGCGCTCCTGCCGAAGGTCATGGTCCCCTCGCAGAAGGTCCCGAAGCTCTTCTTGACATCCCTGAGTCACTGCATCCACCAGAAAGAGCGGGATCATCACCTCCGCAGTTCCCGACATGAGAAGAAGTCCCGGCCCCTTCTGGCGGGGAGTCTCTTCTTCGACCTCGCGGTCTGCTTCTGGTTGGGTGCGCGTCTCAGGACGATTCACGCCCTGGATGGGAGGCTCGGTCTCGACTCTCTTTTGGCGGCGTCCAGACTGTCCCAACACCGCCACGGTCGAGAAGAGGACGAAACAGACGACAAAGAAAGTAACGATGGTTGATCGATTCATTGGCGTAGTATAGGACGGATAGGAGAATAGGACCAATAGGCCCGATAGGACTGATAGGACTTCTTGGCCTATTGGGCCTATTGGGCCTATTCTCCTATTTGATTTCTGTTCAGTGTCCACTATTATGCCGCAATGTCTTCCACATCTCCTGTCAAAGCGGATCGGCCGTTGACGCTCGCCCTTGACGTCGGGACCTCTTCTGTCCGGGCAGAGCTGTACGACGCGCAAGCGCGGGTTCTCGAAGGCATCGAAGGGCGTACCCGCTACCAGATGACCGCGACCCCAGATGGCGGAGTCGAGATCGATGCCGACCAATTAGTCTCGATCATCTACCAGACCGTCGATCAATGCCTGCAGGAAGCCCGGAAAGCCCTCCCCGCGCTGGTTCCCGGGGAGATCGCCTTCGTCGGGTACAGCAACTTCTGGCACGCCATGCTTGGCGTCGACCGTGCCGGTCAAGCCATCACGCCGCTCTACAACTGGAGCGACACCCGCAGCGCCCCCTTTGCCAGCCAGTTTGGGACAGAACTTGGGCGGGACTGGGTCCATCAGCAGACCGGGGTCGTCCCGCACGCGAGCTACTACCCGGCGAAGATCCTCTGGCTCCGTGCGACGCGTCCCGAGGTCTTTCGTCAGATCGCGAAGTTCGTCTCGATTGGTGAGTACCTCTACGCCAGGCTCTTCGGTCGCCTGGCTTGTGGAGTCTCGATGGCCTCTGGAACAGGCCTCTTCCAACCGAACCGGCTCGATTGGAACGACGAGATCCTGGCGGCGATCGGGATCGGGCGCGACCACCTCTCCCCCCTCGCGACTGACGGGGAAGGCCTGCGCGGGATGAGGAGCGAGATGGTCGAACGATGGCCGCTGCTTCGCGAAGCGCAGTGGCTGCCCGCCGCCGGGGACGGGGCTTGCAGCAACATCGGGTCGGGCTGCTTCTCGGATCGGCGTATTGCAATCAACGTCGGGACATCAGGCGCGATGCGGGTCTGCTGGCCGACGGAGCAGGCCCCGATCCCAGAGGGCCTCTGGTGCTATCGTGCCAACCACCGGTACGCGCTGATTGGCGGCGCCCTCTCCAATGGGGGAGATGCCTATGCGTGGTGTGCCCAGACCCTTGCCCTTCCCGATCAGGCAGAGATCGAGCAGCAGCTCAAGGGCGCACCAGCCGCCGCCCACGGACTGACCGTCCTTCCCTTCTTTTCCGGAGAGCGAAGCACGGGGTGGCACGACACGGCCCGGGCCGCCTTCCTCGGAATCGGCCTCGGCACCCGTCCCATCGACCTGCTGCAAGCTTCCCTCGAAGCGGTCTGCTATCGATTTGCGGCGATCTATGAGCGATTCACCGCCTTGATGGACGAGGAGAGACAGATCATTGCCTCTGGCGGGGCGATCGTTGGCTCACCGGCCTGGACCCAGATGATGGCCGATGTGATCGGAGTCCCCGTCGTCGCCTCCGGTGTCAAAGAGGCGTCCAGCCGCGGGGCGGCGATGTTGGCCATGGAGGCATTTGGGGGGAAGAACGGCTTCGATTCCTTCGTCACCCCCACCGGAGAGAGAGTCGAGCCACATCCAACCCGTCACCAGATCTACCGCGAAGAGCGGGCAAGACACGAGTCCTTTTACCATCTATTGATTGAGAAGAATCCGCATCCTGAGGAGCAGTAACGAATGAACCCATTGGTTGAAGTGGAAAAACTGGGACAGAGCATCTGGTACGACAATATTCGTCGCTTGCTGATCGACAACGGCGAGATCGCCGCAATGATTGCCAATGACGATCTCCGGGGCATCACCTCCAATCCCACCATCTTCGAGAAGGCGATTGCAGGGAATGACGATTATGACGAGTCCCTGCGCGGCTATATCGCCGCGGGGATGAGTGTCCAGGAGGTCTATGAAGCGCTGGCCATCGAGGACATTCAACGCACGGCGGATCTTTTCCGTCCTGTCTACGAGAAGACGGGCCGTCTTGATGGCTATGTCAGCCTGGAGGTCTCACCATTCCTGGCGCACCAGACCGACGAGACAGTGGCGGAAGCAAAACGGCTCTGGGGGCAGCTCGATCGCCCGAACGTCATGATCAAGATCCCGGCAACCCCGGCAGGGATCCCGGCGATTCGTCAGGTAATCGCCGCAGGGATCAATGTCAATGTGACGATGATCTTCGCGCTGGAGAACTACGAGCAGGTCGCCGAGGCCTTCCTGCTCGGGCTGGAGGATCGCGTGGCGGCGGGATTGCCGATCGACCACGTCGCCTCGGTGGCGAGCGTCTTCGTCTCCCGCATCGACACGCTGGTGGACAAGAAGCTGGAAGCCCTCATCGCGGCGGCTCCTGACGATTCCACCAGGACTCGATACCAGGCCCTGCTTGGGCAGATCGCGATCGCCAATGCCAAGATGCTCTACCAGCGCTTTCGTGAGATCTTCGCCCATGACCGGTTCCAGAAGCTGCAAACGCTCGGCGCGCAGGTGCAGCGCCCACTCTGGGCGAGCACGGGGACCAAGAACCCCGCCTACCGTGATGTGCTCTACATTGAGCAATTGATCGCGCCACAGACGGTCAACACAGTTCCTCCAGCGACCCTCGCAGCGTTCCGCGACCATGGCATCGTCGGCGTCACCATCGAGGAGCAGCTCGACGACGCGCGACACTCGCTGGCAGAGTTGGGCACCTTCGGCATCGACCTGCAGGCTGCCTGTCAGCAACTGCAAGACGAAGGGGTCAAAGCCTTCGCCGACTCGTTCGTCAGCCTGCTGCAGAGCATCACCGACAAGGAGGAGGCGCTCGGGAGGAGCATCCTCCAGCGCTCGGAGGGCCAACTCGGCCCTTTTGAAGATGCCGTCCTGGCGATTGGGAAGCGGGCTGGGACGGAGCATTGGATCGATCGGATCTTCCAGAAGGACGCTTCCCTCTGGAAGAGCGAGGAGGCGCACCAGAAGATCATTCGGCAGTCGCTCGGCTGGGTCGAGGTGACCCGGACGACTCTGGCG
>JBMUAP010000182.1:0-6275 GCA_049454155.1 Blastocatellia bacterium | reverse complement strand
TCTACTGGCTGATCCTGCTGATCGGCAGAACGGTCCGCTTCACCGTCGTCGGCGCCGAGTATGACCGGCCGGGAACTCCGCAAGTGATCTGTTTCTGGCACAATCGCATTCCGATCGGTACCTACTTCTTTCGCCGGCGAGGCATCGTCGTCATGTCATCCCGCAGCTTCGATTCGGAGTATATTGCCAGGTTCATCCAGCGTTTTGGCTATGGGGCCGCCCGTGGCAGCTCGACCCGCGGAGGAGGGAGCGCGCTGATCCAGATGATCCGGGCGGTGCGAGCCGGACGCAGTGCGGGCTTTTCGGTCGATGGCCCGCGCGGTCCTCTCTATGTTGCCAAGCCCGGGGCGCTCCTGCTCGCCGCCAAGACGGGGGCACCGATTCTTCCTTTTTCGGTCTCGCTCGAACGTTGTTGGCGGCTGCGCAGTTGGGACCGGATCGAGATCCCCAAGCCCTTCACCCGGGCGATCGCCGTCCTTGGCCGTCCTTTTCAGGTCGAATCGGGCACGGACGAGGCCTCGCTCGACCTCCTCCAGCGGGCGCTCGAGGAGGTCCGACAGCAGGGCGACGACCTGCTGCGGAACCTTCCCCCACGTTGACACTCGATCCTTGCCCCCCTACAATCCACGGTTGTTGGCGGTCTACCGGGCCCTTCCTGTACCGTTGAACAGGCAAGAAGCCTTGCGTCCCACTCGACGAATTGGAAGTGTGAAGAAGATGAGAATGAAGATGAGAAGAAGAGAGGTTCAGTGAGTCGTCATTCCGTACCAGCCACGAAACAGCGGATCGCGCTGGCCTGTTTGGCCGCCTTCGTTTTGCCTGGCCTTGGCCACATTCTCCTGGGACGGTGGGGCAGGGGAGTGCTCCTTTGCTTGGCGATCCTCCTCATGTTCCTGCTCGGCTTCCAGATGGAGGGGCACCTCTTCCGTCCAGCCGGGCGCGAATGGCTCACTTGGTTCTTCAGTTTTCTTGACGCCGGAATTGGGCTTCCCTATCTGGTCTGCTGGGTGGCCGATTGGGGCTTTGAGGTGACGCCTGACCAAGCGGCCAAGCTCACCTTCGAATACGGCAACAACTTCCTCTGCGTCGCCGGCGCACTCAACATGCTGGCCGCGATGGATGCGTTCGACATCGGGATTGGGAGGAAGGCATGACCCACTTTCTGGCACTCGTCATGTTTGGTCTCTTGGTCTCGACCACGTTTGCCGTGCTCTCCTCTGAGCACGCCACGACTGCGGAGCGACTCCGCTACGGCCTGCGGGTCTTTGGCTATTTTGTTGGCATCGGCTTTGGGGTCGCTTGGATCCTCTATGCCCTGCCGCTCTAAATCCGTTCATTGTCCCCCCGTCTCCCGCTCTCGCCCAGATTCCTTGCCCAAGACTTCCCGTCCAAGATGGGGCCCCGTCGGGTCGAATGGTCCTCTGCCCGTCCTCCGCGGTCGAGAACGTGCGCAGACGTTGTCGGCCTGGGGGCGACAGCTTTACTATTCCAGTCCGAGCGACTACGATAGCGATTTATGCCGCTGCAAGAGACCGATGCGTTTGTGCTCCGTACCTACTCGCTTCGGGAGGCCGACAAGATCTGCCTCTTCTTTGCTCGCGAGTCAGGGAAGGTGCGCGGCGTCGCTCGCGGGGCACGGAGACTCCACAGTCGGTATGGGGCGAGTCTCGAGGCGTTCACGGAGGTTTCGCTCGTCTACTTTCAGCAGGAGAACCGCGAGCTGGTCTCGATCTCCTCGTGCGACATCCTCCGGTCTCCCTGGCGCGCCGGAGTCAGTAGCGAGCGATTGGCGGTCTATCACTACCTGTCGGAGCTGATCGCCGAGTTTCTCCCGGAGCAGGAGCCGAACGAGCGGATCTACCGCCTGATCGCGGCGACATTGCGCACGATCGAGGATGCCTCCGCCGAGCGCCTTCTCGCGGTAGTTCGTTATTTTGAGATCTGGTTACTCAAGCTCTCCGGCTTCTGTCCGGACTGGCGTCACTGTGCGGAGTGTGATGCCCATTTGATGGAGGCGGGGGCGATCTGGCTGACCCCAGAGGGTGTTCCCCAGTGTGCCGATTGTAGTGGCCGGATGGGAGATCCCCTGACAGGCCCCGCCTGGACCATGGTCCGGCAGATCCTGACACTTCCTCCCCAATCTTTCCTGACGACGTCAGCGGATTGGCGTGCCCTGCATCAGGTGGGAGGCTTGGTTGTTCGACTGATTCAGAGAGTTCTCGAGCGAGAACTGCGCTCATATCAATTTTTAGACCGGTTGCGACCGGTGGAATCCACGGTCACCCGTAGTGGGTGACCTCGTCCCGGGGGAGTGTTCCGGGAGGAGGATTTCAAGCTCAGTTGGCAAATACAAATACCAAGGGAGAGAGAGCGAATACGATGAGCACGAAATACGTCTATCTGTTTGCGGATGGAGTGGCCGAGGGAACCGGCACGATGAAGGACCTGCTCGGTGGGAAAGGGGCAGGGTTGGCCGAGATGACCAGCGCGGGGCTGCCGGTGCCGCCGGGCTTCACCGTGACGACCGAAGCGTGTACCGCCTACAACAAGTCCGGGGAGAAGATCACCAACGACATCTGGTCGCAGATTCTCAAGGCGATGACCCGGATCGAAGAGGTGACGGGCAAGAAACTCGGGGGAACCGAGAGTCCGCTGCTCGTCTCGGTCCGTTCCGGGGCGAAGTTCTCCATGCCAGGGATGATGGATACCATCCTCAACCTCGGATTGAACGATGAGACGCGGGCCGCCCTCGCCAAGCTGACAGGCAATGAGCGATTCTCCTACGACGCCTATCGCCGCTTCATCCAGCTCTTCGGCAAGATCGTTCTCGGCATCGACGCCGAGAAGTTTGAGCACAAGTTCGACGAGTACAAGAAGAAGCTGGGCGTCACCGAAGATACCCACGTCGGGGCCGAGACCCTCGCGCAGCTGATCGAGGACTACAAGGCGATCGTCCGCCGCGAGACCGGGAAAGATTTTCCGACCGATCCTTATCAACAGCTACGTTTGTCGATCGAGGCTGTCTTCAAGTCGTGGAATGGCCGCCGGGCGCGTGATTATCGCCGGGTGCACAAGATCTCCGACGACCTCGGAACCGGGGTCAACATCATGATGATGGCCTTCGGAAACCTTGGTGAGGACTCCGGGACCGGGGTCGCCTTCACCCGTGACGTCGCGACCGGAGAGCGGGTCCTCTACGGCGAGTACCTCCAGAACGCGCAGGGAGAGGATGTCGTCGCCGGCATTCGAACCCCGAAGAAGATCTCACAGCTCCAGCAGGAGATGCCGCGCGTCTACGATGAGTTCGTCAAAGTTGCGGAGCGGCTCGAGAAGCACTACGCCGATGTCCAGGATCTCGAGTTCACCATCGAGAAGGGCAAGCTCTACATGCTGCAGACGCGCAACGCGAAGCGGACCGGGAAGGCGGCCGTGCGGATTGCGGTTGAGATGGTTGGGGAGGGGCTGATCGACAAGGCGACGGCCGTCTCCCGTGTCGAGCCGGCGCAGCTCGATCAATTGCTCCACCCGATGGTCGATCCGAAAGCCGACGTCGATCTCTTGGCGACCGGACTGCCGGCCTCTCCCGGAGCGGCCTATGGCCAAGTCGTCTTCGATCCGGATACGGCGGAGGAGATGGGCAAGGCCGGGGAGAAGGTCATCCTCGTCCGGACCGAGACCTCGCCGGAAGACTTCCACGGGATGGTGCTGGCGCAGGCGATTCTCACCTCGCGCGGCGGAATGACCTCGCACGCCGCGGTGGTGGCGCGCGGAATGGGCAAATGCTGCGTCGCCGGTGCCGGCGATGTCGTCGTTGACTACCCCAATCAGCAGTTCAAGGTGGGCGACCGCATCATCCGCAAGGGCGACTGGATCACCCTCGATGGGTCGACGGGGCGGATCATGGCCGGACAGGTTGCGCTGATCCTCCCGGAGATCAGCGGCCACTTCAAGAGCCTGATGGAGTGGGTCGACGAGATCCGCACCATCGGTGTGCGCGCCAATGCCGATACTCCGAAAGATGCGACGGTCGCTCGTGGCTTTGGTGCCGAAGGCATCGGCCTCTGCCGAACCGAGCACATGTTCTTCGAGGAGAGCCGCATCGACAGCGTTCGCCAGATGATTCTCTCCTCGAGTGAGTACAAGGCGATCGAGAAGCAGCTCCTCGCCGCGAAGGCCGATCTGGCCAAGGCCTCGAAGGAGAAGAAGCCCGACGCCCGCAAAGCCGTCAAGGAGATCGAGAAGAAGTTCAAGCGACCCGCTGCCTTCTACAAGGGTGCCCTCGACTCCCTTCTCAAGCTGCAACGCGAAGACTTCATCGGCATCTTCCGCGCAATGAACGGCTACCCGGTGACGATCCGGACCCTCGATCCACCGCTCCACGAGTTCCTGCCCCACACGGAGAAGGACATGAAGGAGCTTTCGAAGAAGATCCGCATGCCCTTCAAGGAGCTCAAGGCTCGGACGGAGCAGCTCCACGAGTTCAATCCTATGCTGGGCCATCGCGGTTGCCGCCTGGGCATCGTCTTCCCGGAGATTACCGAGATGCAGGCCCGGGCTATCCTCGAGGCGGCGGTTGCCGTCAAGGCCGAGGGCGTGGTCGTCAAGCCCGAGATCATGATTCCGCTCGTCGGCAATGTGACTGAACTCAAGGCGCAGGAGGAGGTTGTCCGCCGCGTCGCCAGCGAGGTCTTTGCCGAGAAGGGAGATTCGGTCGAGTACCTCGTCGGGACGATGATCGAGCTGCCACGCGCGGCTGTCACTGCCGACCGCATCGCCGAGGTGGCCGAGTTCTTCAGCTTCGGCACCAACGACCTGACCCAGACGACCATGGGGCTCAGCCGCGACGACTCCGGTCGCTTCCTGCCCTTCTACGTCGAGAACAAGATTCTCCCGGATGACCCCTTCCAGACCCTCGATCAGGAAGGCGTTGGGGAGCTGGTCCGTCTCGGCATCCAGAAGGGCCGCTCGACCCGTTCCGGGCTCAAGATCGGGATCTGCGGCGAGCACGGAGGCGATCCGGCGTCGGTCATCTTCTGCCACCAGGTCGGGATGAACTATGTCAGCTGCTCTCCCTACCGGGTGCCGATTGCCCTGTTGGCCGCCGCCCACGCCGCCCTCGCGGACCGTCGTGGAGGTGCTGCCAGCACGACGACTGCCTGATCGTCCTGCACCCTGTCTGTCTTTTCCCCAGAGGCCTCTCCACGTTGTGTCGGAGGGGCCTCTGCTTATCTGTGGCCCCCCCTTCCCCCCCTTTCCAAAAAATTGAATCTATCTCCCGAGATTTCGCATGGGAAGGGAGATCGAGAAGCAAGATTCAATTCAGAAAAGCATTGAAAAGAAATGGGTTATCGTCGGAATCGCGATGGGTGGGGCCCTGGCATGAAGTTTGCAGTGATGGGGCACGCTTAAACAGTTCTGTGCGATTCGCTGGCGATCAAAGCCGCGCCTTCTTGGAGATCGAGAGGGCTCCCCGCATTCGCCAATCAGCCTTCTGAGAAGTTGCGGTCGAGGCGGTGCAGGACCTTTGGGTCACAATTCAATTTGCGGGCAGTGCACCCGCTAGTTTGGCAGGAAGAATGACATCATGTGGAGGGAAAGAATGAGAAAGTATTTTGGAGCAGTAGCGCTTGCGCTGACATTGCTCGTCACCGGGGCGGGGAATCTCTTCGCCCAGGCGACCTCTGGATCCATCTCCGGGGTGGTCACAGACGAGCAGCAGGGGGTGGTCGCCAATGCGACCGTGACGGTCCGCAATATTGGGACCAATGAGTCTCGCACGGCTGCGGCCGATGCTGAAGGACGATATCGCTTCCCGAACCTGACGATCGGCAACTATGAGGTCACGGTCGAGGCGCAGGGCTTCGGCAAGTATGTCCGCACCGGGATCGAGTTGCTGCTCAACCAGCAGGCGGTCGTCAACGCGGTCCTCAAGCCGGCTGGGGTGCAGGAAGTCGTCACCATCGAGGAGAACGCCTCCCTGCTCAACACGAGCAACGCCGAGGTCAGCACCCGTTTCGACAGCAAGCGCCTCTCTGAGCTGCCGCTGGCGCCGAACCGGAACGTCCTCAACATTGCCCTTTCGGCAGCCGGTGTCAGCCAGCTCGGGAGCGGCCAGACCGGATTTGCCAACGGAATCAACTTCTCGGTCAACGGGATGCGCCTGCGGTCGAACAACTTCATGCTCGACGGCCAGGACAGCAACGATCCGAGCGTGACCGGTGCACAGCAGCCCCTCAACAACCCTGACGTGGTGCAGGAGTTCCGCTTGGTGACAA
>JBMUAP010000181.1:0-6279 GCA_049454155.1 Blastocatellia bacterium | reverse complement strand
GTGCATTGTCGGCGAACCACGGGCCTGCGCCGTGACCACTGCGTCCGCTACAGGTAAAGCGTGCTTCCAACCGTCCTTTTTCGCCGATACAGATCATGTAGGCCGTACCGCTGTCGGTGGACAGGGGGGAGCCGCCCCCTCGACCCTTGACCCGGAAGATCCTGACGGACTCCCCCTGCGTGCCCTCTCCCTCACCGACGAGCAGCGAGCCCAGATCCGCGTCCTCCAGGAGGCCGCCCGCCCGACACTCGAATCTCTTCGCCAACCGGACGAGGCCTACCGTCAAGCGCGCTACGCCCTGCTCCAGGCGACCCCTTTCCAACCTGCCGTCGCCCGTCAACTCGCCCAGCGCGACCGCGAACGTCGCCTCCAACTTCACGTCAAACGGCTCGAACTGCAACACGCCATCTACCACGTCCTGACGCCCACCCAACAGGCCCAGCTCGCGACTTGGTGGAAGACCCGCCCTGATCCTGCCCCTCCCCGTCGCCGCCGCTGACTCCCCCTCGGTCCCAGGTTCTTGCTTCCCCGTCCCCTGACCACTGTGGCTGGCGCTTGACCGCCATCTCTCCTGGCCGACCTACCCCCCCCACCAATATTCGGAAGGGGTTTCGTCGACCGATTTTCGGCTGACTACTCGCTGCTCTGCCCTCGCGTCCGGGGTCAATTTCCGGATCATCTTGCCGTCATCCCGGGGAGCAGCTGAAGGCGGGCGCCAGCGGGACCTCTCCCGCCATCCTCTTCTCCCCAAGGCCCTCACCCGTTGTGGCTCTCTTCTTACCCTACCTGAACTGGTAGTAGACGTGGGACAGTTGTGTGTGTAATATCCGGCCTCAAAATAACCTGATTAAAAAGTGTGAAGATTGCAGGTAGTCACAATCCAAGACGCAATACCTATCTCACAAATCTCAAGTGAGAATTGCGGGTTCCGAGGTATGTCGATACCTTCTTGAATGATGTGAGTTTCTGAATTTCAAAGAATTTGGATCTCGGGAATAGTCTTGTACCTGGCCAGGGAACGAGGACGCTCGACCCCCTTGCCTCCCCAGGCTGATGTGTGTACAAGGTATCCCCAAACTGGCGAGCGATCGAGTCGGAGAAGCTGATCAGCCCTCGATATCACTGGGTGCGGCTGGCCTTGGACCCTCTTTCGCCGGGCTGTACTCTGCGCGTCCCGTGTTGACAGTCGGAATCATTGCCAAGCCCGGTCGAGTGGTTCGTGTGCCATTTGCCTGGGACATTGTTAGCCTTTCTTGTTCACCTCCTGCCGTATTTCCAATCCTGGCCAAGACACGGAGGTGGGCCATTGATCAGTCAAACCATCCATTCTTGCAACGGTGAGTTGGTCAGCCATGAATCAGCCAGAAATCAACTTGAAGAATCCCTGCGCGGGAGAGGAGATTGGCCTTTCCACTCAGAAGTCGGGCAGCGGAAAAGGATTGATCACGATCTCTCTGGCCAAGCTGCAGTGCCCAGAGATGGCGGGGCGGGAAGAAGCCATGGAGGCCGTCATGTGTCAACTGCTCGCGATTGCCCACCGCAAAATGCGGAGAACGCGGGAGAGGCTCGGGCTTGAAACTGAGGAGTTGGTCAGCGAGATGGTCCTCAAGCTCTACCGGCAGAAACCGATCGAGTGGCACAACCGGGAGCAGTTCTATGCGATCTGCTCAAAGTGGATGAGCCAGATCGTCATCGACCAATACCGAAGTGCCCTCTCCGCCTCTCAGGGAGGGAATCTGAAACAGGTCCCTCTCACCGACGACCTTCTCTGCACCGATCGGGATCTCGTCACCCTGCTCGCGCTGCGGGAAGCCCTCAACCAGCTTGCCGAGCACGACCGACGAAAGAGTCTCATCGTTGAGCTGCGATTCCTCTGGGGAATGACCCTCCACGAAGTGGCCTTGGCCCTGGACATCTCGCCTGCCTGCGTCAAACGGGACTGGAGGATTGGCAGGATGTGGCTCGAAGACCATCTCGCCCCCTTGCCCATACCGGGAGACCGCCTGCTGATCGCCGCTTGAACAACCTCCCGACGGAACTTGGCTCAGACAGAACAGCTGAGGTGAGGGTATGGCTAACGATCACGAACTGACCTGGTACGAAAGAGTGCAGTCCATTGTCGATAAGGTCCGAGCGCTTCCAGAGGAGGCCCGTTCGGAGGCTCTGGACCGCGAGTGTGGAGGCGATTCCGCTCTTCGCGCCCGGGTCGAACGCGAACTCCTCACTCCGACGGACGAACTCCGGTCGTTCTCTGACGCTCTCGGTGGAGAGACAGAACTCAGCTTCGACCTGCAGCTTGACGAACCACTCACGGGGCAAGTCTTTCGTCAATACCGTATTCAAGAGTTGCTCGGCGAAGGAGGGATGGGGAAGGTCTATGCTGCCTGGGATGAACGGCTGCGTCGGCGGGTCGCCATCAAGTTTCTGCCCGCCCGGTTCACCGAGGATGACGCCCGTGTGGAAAAGTTCAGGAGAGAGGCACAGATGGCCTCTGCCCTCAACCACCCGGGAATCGTCACCATCCACGACATCGACGAGATCGACGGGAAGCACTTCCTCGTCATGGAGCTGGTCGAAGGGAAGACCTTGCGCCAGCACCTGCTCCAACAGCCTGGAAACACGGGGAGACTCTCCCCACTGGAAGTGATCGGGATCGCTCAGCAGCTCGTCAAGGTCCTCAAAGCGACCAGCCGGGCCGGAATTCTCCACCGGGACCTTAAACCAGAGAATCTCATGCTGACGGCGGAAGGGCAGCTCAAAGTGCTCGATTTCGGCCTCGCACGCTTGGCCGTGGAGAGAGAGGAATCGCCGTCCCAAACGGGTGGAGAGGGTGCCGCCGCCGGTGCGAGTGACCTCTTCGGGACACCGCAGTACATGTCCCCCGAACAAATCCTCAAGCAGCCACTCGACTGGCGGACCGACGTCTTCAGTGCCGGAGCCATTCTCTACGAGATGCTCAGTGGGCGACGTCCCTTTGTCGGCAGCAATCTCGAAATGCTCAAGGATGCCATCCTTCACCAGGAGCCGACTCCCCTCAGCCAACTGGTTCGGAGAAGGCCGGCGTCACTGGGCCGGACGATTCACCGCTGCTTGGCCAAGAGCCCCCACCAGCGGTTCGGGTCGCTCGACGAGCTGCTCGACGAATTGAACCGCACCCGGCAGCTGATGGGCCTTACCCGAGTTGCCGCTCCTGCGCTCGGACTCCTCCTTGTCCTGATCGTCCTGTTTGGCCTGTCTCAACTGCACCTCTATCTCAATCGGTTCCCTTTTCAGAAACACGCGATCTCGGTCTCAGCGGAGGGAACACGTGAACAACTGGCGACCATCACCCACGATGGTCGCCATCTCGTCTACTTCTCGAACACGCAGAACACCTTCAGTGCTTGGATCATGGACCGACGGACGAAGATCAGTCGCCTGCTGATCCCTCCTGGCCCGGATGGGTATCTTTGGCCAACGATCTCTCCCGACGACCGGTACCTCTATGTTGTGCGGGTCCGTGATATCACTCCTCCGCACGTCAACGAACTGATCCGGGTCGCGCTGCAGGGAGGCGAGCCCGAGGTGCTGACGAGCGGGGTCGACAGCCCAGTGACTTTCTCCCCGAATGGAGAGGAGATCGCCTATCTTCAGGAAACGAAGAAGCTGGGGGAGAGTGCACTGATCACTGCCCGAGGGGATGGAACGTCCCCGCGACGACTGAGATCACGGAAGTTTCCCGACTTCTACCCGATGGATGGCCCCGCTTGGTCTCCTGATGGAAAGATGATCGCTACCACCGCGGGAAGCTCCCGGGGCGGGGTCCACTTCGGGATTGTCGGGATCGATGTCGCCAGTGGAGAAGAGATGCCGCTCTCGCCGCACCGTTGGGAACACGTCCTCGGTACGGCTTGGCTCCCGGATAACAGCGGTTTGATCCTTCTCGGCAAGCTGCCTTCCAGCTCTCATGTCCACCAAGTCTTCTTCCTCTCTTCCAAGACCGGCAAGGAAGAGCAGATCACCGATGACCGCTGGGATTATATTGGAAGACCCTCGGTCACCCGTCACGGGGATGAGATCCTCATCGTCCGCTCCTCCTCTGCCCATTCTCTCTACTTTACCCAGCCCTCAGCTCCTGGAACCTATCAGAGCTATACAGAGAAGAGCGGGGAGGATGGCGGGCAAGGGATCTCCTGGACACCACAAGGAGAAGTCGTCTACTCGCGACGGGACGAGACGGGGCAGAATATCTGGATCAGCGACCTCCGGGGGAATTCCCGCCAGTTGACCCGCCATCAGGGCAGCAATCGCTATCCCGTCGTCTCTCCAGATGGGCGGGACATCGTCTTCAGCTCCAGCCGGACGGGGCAGATTCACCTCTACCGGATGGGCTTGGACGGGACAGGCCTTCGGCAACTCACGCAAGGAACGGGAGACCAGGATGCCGAGTTCTCTCCCGATGGGCGATGGATCGTCTACTCCTCCCTCAAGAGCGGGGTCCGGACTCTCTGGCGCATCCCCGCCGGGGGAGGGACCGCGGTCCAACTCACCCAGACGGCCAGCGAATCGCCGGTCATCTCTCCCGATGGAAAGTGGATCGCCTGCATTTATCACGACGACGAACAGAATGCCACCCGCAAGATTGCCATCATCCCCTTTGATGGCGGAGCCCCTCTCCAAAAACTTGCGCTCCCCATCCCCTTCTACCGCAAATACCGCTTCTTCCGCTGGAGCCTCGATGGCAAGGCCCTCGAGTATATCCAAGCGCGGGAGCAGGTCAGCAACATCTGGCGCCAACCGCTCAACGGCGATCCACCGACCGAGGTCACCAAATTCAAGGAGGACCTCATTCTCGACTTCGAATGGTCACGGGATGGGCGGCAGCTCCTCTTCGTCCGCAACAACCTCAAACGGGAGGTCGTGAATCTTGCGCGGCTCGACCGGTAGTCCCCGACGTGGGGAAGAGAGGAAGAATGGGCGGGGAGGATGGGCTTGCCGCGACTCGAACGCGGGACCTACTGCTTAGGAGGCAGTCGCTCTATCCACCTGAGCTACAAGCCCGACCAGTCACGAAGCGTATTGTAGCAGTGAATAGATATCGTAACCAGCCAGCTTGTTGCGTCCCTGCAAAAATTCGAGTTCGACAACAAAGGCGAGGCCGGCGACCGTACCACCGAGCTTTTCGACCAGTTTGACGACGGCTTCGGCCGTGCCACCGGTCGCGAGGAGGTCATCGGCGATGATCACACGGTGGCCGGCCCCGATGGCGTCCTTGTGAATTTCAAGGGTATCCTTGCCATATTCGAGGTCATAGCTCCAGCTTTCCACTTCGGCGGGCAGCTTCTTGGGTTTCCGGACGGGGACGAATCCCGCGCCGAGGTGGTAGGCCAGGGCTGGGCCGAAGATGAAGCCGCGCGCCTCGATCCCGAGAACGGCATCGACCTTCTCTCCGTGGAAGTGGCCCGTCATCCGGTCGATGACGGCCCGCAGACCCGTGGCATCCTTGAGAAGGGTGGTGATGTCATAGAAGAGGATGCCCGGTTTGGGAAAGTCCGGGATTTCACGAATGATCTTCTTGAGATCGTCATTGGCGGTGTTCGACATGGCAGTATCTGGTCTCCCTGGTGAGATCTGGCGAAGGTCGGAACGACCTCAGTGATCGATGCGGAAATCGCGATAGCGGCCGGTAACCGGGATATCGGCCTCATCGAGATCAGTGACGGTGGCGAGGCTCGGGCCGGCAAGCAGATCGTCTTTGAACTCACGGATCGCGTCGCGATCTCCCTCGGCCACGACTTCGACGCGGCCATCGGCCAGGTTGCGGACGGTGCCGAAGACTTGGTGGCGTGCGGCAGCACGCAGGGTGAAGAAGCGATAGCCAACCCCCTGAACCGACCCGGAGATGATGAATCGACGCGCAACCATAGCCCGGATGATACAGACCTTCCCCCGCAGAGGGCAACCCGCTACGGCACCGGATGAACCCAGGGCGCGCGATAAGGTCTGGCCAGGAGCTGGTTGGCGGCTGGATCGTCGATCACGCGCTCTGTCTTGGCGTCCCAGGCGAGAGTCCGGCCGAGGGCGAGCGCGTGGTTGGCGAGGATGCAACTGGCAGTCGAGATATGCCCCTCCTCGATATCGGCGACGGGGCGGCGGCGCGTCTCGATCGCGCGGAGGAGATCCCGCATGTGCCCGCGAATCGCTGGGGCGACGTGCCGTTCGAGCTCCTTCTCGGTCTGGTCTTCGGGATACCGATCCAGCTCATAGGTCACGTCCTTGTGGATGGGTGACTCGTTCTTG
>JBMUAP010000180.1:0-6285 GCA_049454155.1 Blastocatellia bacterium | reverse complement strand
CCGCTCGGCAACGTGGCTCACCCCGCCAATGTGGTCCGGGTGGAGATGGGTAATCAGAATCTCCCGGAAGCGCCGCCCTTCTGCCAAAAAGCGATCGATCACTGCATCAAGCCGCTGCTGCTGATCTGGAAAGGGCGATCCAGGATCGATGATGACCAGTTCATCTCCGCCGACCAAATAACAGTTGGTATGCGTTGCCGGGGGGATTGTGGGTGTGCGCAACGGAGCGAGGTAGATGCCATAACGCATCTCGACCCGCGTTTCGAGGTGATCACGATCCGCTTGGGAGATCCGATGCAACCGCTCTGTAAATCCGGGAACCCCCTCAGAGAGGGCTTGGAGGGTGACGGTGATCGGGGTCACCAGCAGGCACTCTCCTTCAACCCATCGACACAATGCCTCGGCGGGGCGCACCCACTCCCCACTCTCCAACTCGCCGGGGAGAACGCACGCCTCCTGCCCCTCCGGCAACCACGCCGCGAAGAACCGCGTATCAAATCGGCGCGGCAGCGAGGCTGGGGTCACCCAGCGTGGAGCGGAATCGATCAGCCCTCCGTCGAGCACCAATCCCTCGCGTGCGAGGAGATCACGAAACCCGATCGACTCCCGGAGGAGCTCATCCCGCAAGGCAGCCAGACGAGCGACGGAGAGCCGCTCTACCCCTCGGGCGATCAGCACCCCCGTCTCCTCAAAGAGCTCCCGGATGGCGGTGACACGCAGCGGCAGGTCCGACTCACTCCCTGCGCCACCCGCCGAGTCGCTTCCTGAGACGGGAAGGATCGGAACCGTGCTGTCCTCAGCATCCCTCTGCCCGCCGGGAAAGGCGTGGTACCCGGCGAGGAAGGCGAGCGTCCTCGCTCTCTCTACCCAGAAGACCTTCGGATCCGCTGGGTCACGCAGAAGGACCACGGCAGCGGCATCCCGTGGCTCAGCCGGTGGCTTGTCGAAAAGACTCATCGGTCAGCTCCGTCCCTTCTCTCTCCAGGCGATTCCCTCCACCCACGGCGGGGCCAGGCCCACGGTGGGGCCAGGGAGAACCCGCTAGCGTATCCAATCCGTCCCTCCATTTCAATTCACTCGTGAAGGAGACCATCAGGCTCAGCGCGCCGTCGTTCTACCACGACCACTTCGTCTCGAGCACCAGTCGATCCCGGTCGGCGAAGGCCCCAAATGGCGTGCGTGCGGTTCCTCCCAGGAGGTCGGCTCCGAAACTGATGCTGAAATGGTCCCCAAGGAGGCGCGTCAAGCGCGGCCGGATCATCGATTGTCGCTCGTGCAATCCGACCAGGAGGAAGAGCTCGGGGCGGAATCGTTCGCGAAAGAACTGGGCTCGCCAGTAGAGGGAGACGAGGTGGCTCGTCCGCGGCAGCAGCAGCCGCTCCTGCCTCTCGAACGTCTCTTGGAGAAAGTACTGACCGCTGACCGAGAGCCAGGGCTTGATGGAGTAGTCAACTCCGACCACCCCGGAGAACTGTGTCGCCTGTCCGAAGCCATCCGGCGCCGACCCATCGAGCAGGGCTGGCGGTGCCAAGGCGACCGGGCGCCGCCGGTTCCATCCAGCCTCGAAACGAAAGACGACCGGTCCACGTGCCGTGGCGGCCGTGCCACCGAGCACCTCCCGTCGGACGTGGCGCGGCTCGAAAAGAACTGTTCCCGGAGGCGAGGTCGGGGTCGGCAGGCCAAGAAATGGGGTCGGCAGATCCTCCCACCCACGGAAGTAGTTGCCTGTCAGATCCCACCCTCCCAGACTCTGCTGGTAGCGGACCCCGACTTGGCTGTTCCCGAGAGTCGTCGCGGGCCGCTCCGTCGGGGCAATCTCGAAGCGACCTTGAGGGACTGGAGAGGCAGAGGGACTCCGCTGCAGGAGCCCCAGCCCGTAGACCGGACCGAGCCCGAACTCCTTCTCCTCTCCCGGCTGCCGTCCCGGTGCAAAGTAGGGAATCCAGAGCAGCTGCAGGGTCCCCTCTCCCAGTGGCAAGTCGCCGCGCGCCATCCAAAGCGGACGCCGGGAATCGAGAAAGTCCTCGAGGATGAACTCCCTGTAATCGAGGGGATTGACGACATCGAGGATCCGCAGACCATCGGCTTGGCCCCAGACGACCTGCTGCAACCCCAGTTTGAGGTCGACCGGCCCCGCCTTGCCCTCGACGAAGGCCTGCCGTGGATCGAACCAGACTTGACTGGGGAAACCCAATCGATCCACGGGATCCCAGTGGGCCCGACCTTCGAGGGTCACCGACCAACCATCGGCTGGGCTGCCCGCGTTCTGAGAACCGAGACGCCGCCGCCCTTTGACATCGAGCAGGTTCCGCGACATCTGCGCCCGTCGCGGTTCGCCGAGGCGCCAGCCCGTCCGGTTGCGTACCGTCGCCGACCATCGCCAGGGGGAAGTTTGGGCTGAAGTAGGGGGGATAGGACCTATAGGTCGAATAGGATCCACGGGGCCGAATAACACAATCAGGAAAATCAGGAATATCCGCCCAGCCCGTCCTATTGGTCCTATTGGTCCTATCCGTCCTATTCGTCCGATCATCCGACGGACACCAATACGGCCAATCCCAACATCACCGTCGCGGGAAGGGCCCGCCGCCAAGGATCCCCAATTTTGATGTGCATGGCGATCGCTCCGACCATCAAAGCAATCAAGACCAGCGCGGCTGGTTGCTTGAAGCGGTCGAACCAGAATCCTGCGACCATCAGTCCCGCAATCACCACCTTTGCCGTCCCCACCAGCCACATCATCCACATCGGCAGTCCATAGGCGGCAAACTCCTCCTTCATATTCCGCGCGTGCCCTCCGCGATAGGACGTCGGCCGATTGAAGCGAAGCAACCATACATTGAGCAGACCAAGCGCTATCAACACCTGCGCCAGCAGGACAAGATTTTCCATACCGCCTCCTGATCGATATTCTTGGGTGGGAAGATTGCCGTCGAGCAGAAGCAGGTCCTTGCCCAACGGAGAGTCACGTAGGGAATACACCACATCTCACCGCCGCTGACAAGCATTTTCTGGCCCGCTTCCGGAAAGTTCAACCAGACGATGGAAGAGAGATCCACCCATCTCTCCGGGAACTCTCAAAGAGCGCATCGATCACACGCAGATTGGCGATCCCATCCTCCAGAGGAGTCGGAACGGGTTGATTCTTCAAAACCGCCAGCGAGAAGAGGTCTCCCTGAATCGTGTATTGATTGCAGACCGGAAGCAGAATCTCCTCCTCCTTCCCGCCAGTGACCAAGAGCAAGCGGGCCGGCCGCTCCGGTACTGCATTGAAGGGCACTTCGATCTCAAGCCGCCCCGTTGTCCCATAGACAATGACACGCTGGAAAGGCGTCAACTGGGTGGCACACGTGAAGGTCGATGTACGGTCCCCGAAGTCGAGGATGGCCGAAGCGAGACGATCCACGCCGAAGCGCGGGTCGTTCTCGACCAGCCCCAGTACCCGGCGCGGCTCCGCTCCAAAGAGAAAGCGCGAGAGCGAGACGCAATAGCAACCGATATCGAGCAGTCCTCCCCCTCCGATCCCCTCCTGATTCCGCACGTTGCCCGGATCGTCATTGTAATAAGAGAAGAAAGACTGGATGGTCCGCAGCTCCCCGAGCCGCCCCTCCTCGACGATGGCGAGCGCGCGCTGCCACTGCGGATGAAGCCGGTACATGAAGGCCTCCATCACCTGGCGATCGGGATGGCGACGCGCCGCGACGAGAAGCCGCTCGGCATCAGCAGCATCAAGCCCGACCGGCTTCTCGCAGAGCACGTGTTTGCCCGCTGCGAGAGCCTCGATCGACAAGGGCACGTGGAGGTGGTTCGGGAGTGGGTTGTAGATCACCTCGATCTCTGGGTCTCCCAGCAGCGCCTCGTAGCTCCCATAGGCGCGTGGGATTCCCAATCGGGCAGCGACCGCCTCGGCCTTGGCCCCATCCCGCGAAGCGATTGCGACGATCTCGGCCCACTGACAGTCCCGCATCGCCGGAATGATCTTCTCCAACGCAAAGCGTGACGTACTGAGAACTCCCCACCGAACTTTCTTCATTCTTCTTCCTCCCGGTAAGACAACCAGCGTCCCTTCCAATCATAGGCCTCAAGCCCGGCGAATCGCTTCTTGTAGTCGTAGATCGACTGGCCCCGATAGGCATAGCCGGGGTAATAATAGACCATTCCACGCGCCTGGGCGTACTCCACTCCGGCAAGAATCAATTCGATTCCCAGACTGCGCCGGCTCTCCACTGGATCGAAGATCGCATAGACGGCCGAGGCCGCCGTTGCTCCGAGGTCGAGAAAGCTCGCCGCCAGCAACCGGTCTTCAAGATAGAGCGAGAGCTGATGATTCCGACAGGGCACCGTCGCCGGCTGCTCACTGAGGAAGTCGTAGATCGAGTCCGGAATGTTGTCGGCAAACCTCGCCTTGTGCTGATGGAAGAGGGACTCGATTGTCGGGCTGATCAGCGTCGGCCCGATCCGTAGCTCGAGATCCCGGTTCCGAGCACGAATCCGCCGCTGACTCTTGGAGAGATGGAATTCTCCCAACCGGATCCTCAGCGGAATCACTCTTCGCAGCTTCCCCTGCACCTCGATCAGCGAATACCGGAAGAAGGTCGTCCCAAAATGGCGCCACCCCTCGGCCAGCAACCTGTCGAGTTCCTCCGGGCTGACCGCCTCCCGATGCTGATATTGATTGACATACCTCATAAAAAGTCTCGACTCCGCCCTTCTTCTCCCGATTCGACTTGGTATCTTCAGGCCTTTTGAGGGAAACTGCCATTTCTGAAACGCTGACACCCCCTCAGAGTGCATCCGAAAGAAAGGACTCTTCAACGGCAGCCCCTCAGGGCAAGCGCGTGATTGCGTATGGAGCAACAGGACGCAAAAGATCTGGAGCAGTTTGGGTACCGCCAGCAGCTCGAACGATCGCTCGGTGCATTTTCGAGCTTCGCAATCGCCTTCTCCCTCATCTCGATCAACACCGGCATCTTTGCCAATTTCGGGCACGGCTACCGCCACGTCGGGCCAGCCGTACTCTGGTCGTGGCTGGTGGTGTTGGGGGGGCAGCTGCTGGTCGCACTGGTCATGGCCCGCCTCGCGGTGAGGATCCCCCTCGCCGGGTATGGGTATCAGTGGACGGCGCGCCTGGTCAACCCCCATTTTGGATTCATCGCCGGCTGGCTGCTGCTGCTCCAGTTCATGACCGGTTTTCCCGCGGTCTGCAGCGCACTCGCTGGCTCCCTGGGTGGCGTCCTCTTTCCCGAAGGAGTGGATCCCGGGATGCTCGCATTGGGCAGTGCGGCCGTCATCCTGGTCGTCACCTTGATCCACGTCTTCGGCCTGCGGTTGGCGGCTTGGATCAACAACGCCGGGGTCTACGCCGAGATGGCTGGCGTCGCAGTCCTGACCATCGCGCTCTTCTGGCTGCTCGACTGGTCGCGAAAGATCGACCTGGGCAGCCTGTTGACGCCGCGGAGCGGCCTGCTTGGCGGGACGATTGGCCTCTCCTCCCTCTCCCTCTCGCTGCTGATGGGCGCCTGGTGCCTGACGGGATTCGAGGCAGCCGCCGATCTGGCGGAAGAGACCCACCAGCCGCGCCGGACCATCCCGCGAGCCATGATCCTCTCGCTGCTCGGTTCCGGCCTGGCCGGCTTTCTCCTCCTGCTGGGGGTGGTCCTGACCGTCAAGGACGTCGCGGCAACCCAGCGGACCGGCAATCCCCTGCTGACCGTCCTCCTCGGTACCTTCAGCACGAGCCAGATGACCCTGATCATGGCCGTCGTCGCCATCTCGATCATGGCCTGTGCGATTGCCAGCATGGCGGCGGCTTCGCGACTCCTCTTCTCGCTGGCACGTGACGGCATGCTCCCTGGATCCGGTTGGCTCGGTCAGATCGACGAGGGGCACCGGACCCCACGCCATGCACTCCTCCTCCAATAAATGATATTGGGCGATCAAGTTCACGGGCGCAAAGTCGGGAGTCTCCAAGATGTCGATGGTGCCGTTCTTGCCCGACAGCTGCTGGTCGAACCAAACGCGCATCACCGGAATTTGTAGTTTTGGTGTTCGTTTTTGTTTAGAATGGGCGCTTGTCTCTGGTGGATAGGATATGTACATACACATATATATTAATTTATATATAAATACGGACCTTGTACTCGGGCGCGATCGGCAGGCGCCCCACGCGCTCCGTGACGCGCTCCAGGCCCCTGGCCCGCAGCGCCTGTATGTAGTTTATATATATTAGTGTACACATATAAGCAGGTGGATAGATCATCCGTCGACCACCGCCAGCACCACCAA
>JBMUAP010000179.1:0-6307 GCA_049454155.1 Blastocatellia bacterium | reverse complement strand
GCGGGCGCGGCAAACCTCGATCAGGACGACCTGCGCGCAGAGCTGGAGCGGGTGCGGCCCGCCCTTGAGGCCGTCGGTGAAGATCTGGCGAAGACGACCGCGGAGCTGACCCGCCACTGCGGCGTCAAGTCGAAGGAGGGCGAGAGCCCGACGCGGCTGCGCTTCCGATTCCTCAGCTCCCCAACAGAGGTCGTGCTCAACGGGGCCGGGCAGGTCGAGGCGCTGCGGGTCGAGCAGACGATCCTCGTCGAGCGCGGGACGAGCCTTGCCGCCAAGGGCACCGGGACCTTCGTCGACATCCCCTGCGATACCGTCATCTTCGCAATCGGCGACCGGGTCGACGAGAAGCTCGGCCTGCCCTGCACCGGGACAGAGTATGTCCGCAATCCGAACCCGGATCCCCTCCACCCAGGCGATGAGGCCTATCAGGTCTACGACCCAGTGAGCGGTACGGTCCAGGAGGGGCTCTTCGTCATCGGCTGGTCCCGCTCGGCCTCCGACGGAGTCGTCGGCAAGGCGTAGCTCGATGGGGAGCGCGGCATGGCCGCCGTCAATCGCTATCTCGAGCGCGTTACCCCGAACAATCCGGCCCCGACGGAGCGACTCGCGCAGTTCCGGTCGCTGCTCGAGGCGCGCGGTGTCCGCGCCGTCACCTACCCGGAGATCCAGAAGCTGGAGGCCCACGAGCGGCAGGTCGCGACCGAGAAGGGGGTCGAGGCCTTTAAGTATGCCACTGACGAAGAGATGCTCACGGCGATCGGGGCCTCCGCCTGATCCGGTGCCCGCTCAGGGGCGCATCACCAACCAGCGGTAGCCGTGCGCCGGCACGGTGACCCGCCGCCGCAGACGGGCCTCCCGATCGCGCGTCACACGCTCGGGGGGCCCGTCCTCTTGGGCCACCGTCGCGCTCCCCTCCAGTCCGGCATAGTAGAGTGGAAAGACCAGATCTTCGGTCCGCTCCTCGTCGGTGGGGTTGTAGACCATAGCGAGTCCGCGCGTCTCGAGCGCGGGGTTGACGTGGAGGATGGCGTCGAGGGTCCGGCCGTTGGCGCGTCGCACGTGGATGATGTCCGATTCGAGGATCGCCCGGTAGCGCTTGAACCATCCAACCCAGCGCAACACAACGGCCTTCGTCTCCGGGCTGTCGTAGAGGCGCGGCCCGCGGTAGCAGGCCTGTACGCCGAAGCCAAAGGCGTTGGCCATGTGCTGGTCATAGTCGGCGAGGTGCTCGCGGAGGGGCTCGATGGTCGCCGCCGCGCCTCCCCCCTGGTACTCGACGAGCGGGACAAACATCCACCCCATGCTCGGTGTCTTGAGCCACGTCCCATCGAACATGTTCTGGCGGGCGTGGATGTGTTGCTGAGCGCGCGGAAGCGACCAGTTGCTCTCGCGATAGCCCATGGCGACCTTGTTCGAACCGGCGAGGAAGTAGTTGTCCGGGACGTTGAGGTAGAGGCCACGTTGCCGCGCCCACCCGTAAAATTCGCTGATCTGCCGGTACTGTGACCACTGCGAGTCTTCCAGTCCGCGGTGGCCCGGATGGCTCGTCGAGGCGCAGACATCCCCCGGATAGCTCCCGTCGTGCTCGAGCAGGGTGAAGCCTGTCCCCTCGAGAAAGCGACGGATCCGGTCGAAGTAGCCGAGCCCCCAGCGGCTGCCGAGGCACGGCGATTGGTTGAAGATCGCCCCCCCGGTCTTGCCGGTCCGCGGGTTGATGACATCGTCCTCCTCGCTGATGCGGCGACTGGCGAGCAGCGAGTAGCCTCCCAGTTCGAGCCCACGCGCCGCCGCATAGGCGCGAAAATCACGAAACTTGCGCAGGTTCTCCTCCGAGGTATCCTCCATATCGAAGCGGCTGCCGAAGCTGAGGATGACCATCTCGAAGCCGCACTCGGCCGCCTGATCGATCGCCGGGTAGACGACTGCCGGGTCGGTCGAGGTGAGGTGCATCATGATCGGGTTCTCGAGGCTCCACGGGGCGAGCTGGCGGTACATTCGCCGGACCGCCAGCCCTTGCCGCTCGCGGTCATCGCTGTCGTGGAGGAGGAGAAAGGTACGGAACCCGTCGAAGCGCTCTCCCGCGCCGACCAGCGCGTCCGGTCCGAGTGGGGGGCGCACCACCAGCAGGGCCGGTGTCTTCCGTTCGTAGTTGACCTGGGTGGCATAGTCCGGGTCGGTCTCCCAATGGACCGTCCGGTTGGAACTGGTGATCGACATGCCACCAAAGGCGAAGTCGGTGAGGACTGTCAACCGGGGTCGGCGCCACTCCGTGCTCGGATCGACGTGCGATTCCGCTTCGACGACCCGCAGGGTCTCCCCGACAAACCGCTGGAGTCGCACCGTCCGGGCCGTCCGGTTGATGACCGAGACCGTCTTGGCGAGGAGGGGCAGGCCGTCGTAGAGGTCGTGGCGCACCGCGACCTCCACCCCAGGCTCCGTCGGGTGGCGGAACCAGAGGGTCAAGCTGATCCCGGAAGGGGGCCACGCGATCCCTTCCGGTGCGTGGCGCACCCGTTTCCAGTCGATCTTCTCGACGAGAGGGGCCGTCTCATGGCGGACAAATTGGAAGGCCGCGGGGTCGCTGCGCATCCCGGCCAGCCAAGCTGGGCTGAGGTAGGCAAGATTTGGCTGCCCGATCAAACCGCCGACCGGGTAGCGAGTCCCATCCAGCTCGACGATCGCCTCCGGGGCTACCGCCCGCAGAAAGGACTCTCCCGTGCCCAAGTGCTCGAGGTCGATCGTCGTCGCGTTCGGCGAGAGTTGGATCGTTCGCCGCACCAGGCCATTGGTCAGCTCGATCTGCTGCGCGGTGGGCCGCTCGACCACTTGGGCCCGCCACTTCGCGCCAGTTCCGCTGGAGACGAGCCAGTCCCCATCCAGCGTCTGGGCCATCCCGGCTGGTGCAACTCCCCACCCCGCGCCCCACCCGACAACGCCGACGACGAAGACGCTCAAGAGCCACCGCACCCCGCCGCGCCCTCTCCTTCCGATCGACACCGTCACGATTCCTCCCTTCGTTCGCCCCAACGCCCCACTTGTCCTCATTGAGGTCCTCAATGAGGCAGTTGACTCTGCCCGGGGTCGTTGTCTACTATGCCAATTTCGCGCTTCTGCTTGCATTCTGTCTCTGGATGGCTCTCACTCAAACGGAAGAGAGCCCCGATTCTGATAATACGGGAGGCCACCTTGATCGAAGTGGATCATCTGACCAAGAGCTACGGGCAATCAAACGCTGTCGACAACATCAGCTTCAGCGTGGGCAAGGGAGAGATCCTCGGCTTTCTCGGTCCAAATGGTGCGGGAAAGACGACCACCATGCGCATGCTGACCGGCTATCTCCCCGCCAGCAGCGGAACCGCCCGGATCGCTGGATTCGATGTCTTCGAGCAGTCGATGGAGGTACGCAAACGGATTGGGTACCTGCCCGAGACCCCGCCCCTCTATCCAGACATGACCATCGAAGATTATCTGACCTTCGTCGCCCGGATCAAGGGAGTTCCGGGGGGGAGCATCGACGAGCGGGTCGACGAAGCGATGGAGAAGACCAACCTCCTCGAACGGCGCGATGAACTGATCAAGCGGCTCTCGCGGGGGTACAAGCAGCGCGTCGGGATCGCCCAGGCGATCGTCCACGACCCGGATGTCGTCATCCTCGACGAGCCGACCGTCGGGCTCGATCCCAATCAGATCAAGGATGTCCGCCAACTGATCAAGGACCTCGCCGGCCAGCACACCATCATCCTCTCGACCCACATCCTGCCTGAGGTCGAGATGACTTGCGACCGCGTTGTCATCATCAACCGGGGCCGCATCGCCGCGATCGATACCACCCAGAACCTGCGTCGCCAATTCGAACAGGGCGAGCGGATCGTTCTCGGGGTCCGCAATGGCTCTGAAGAGGTGCGCGAGAGGCTCGAGATGACCCTGCAGAAGATCGAGGGCATTCAGCACTTCGATCTGACCCCGCACGAGGAGGTCGGCCAACTGACCGCGACGCTCGAAGTCTCTCCGGGGCTCGACCTCCGTGCCCCGCTCGCGGCGCAGGTCGTCTCGAACGGACTCGACCTCCTCGAACTGCGGACGATCTCGGTCAGCCTCGAAGACGTCTTCATGCAACTGACCATGGAAGATTCCACCCCGACCTCGAACGAGGCGGCGAACACGTCCGAGACCGACAACTGATGACGTGGACGTTGGGGCCTCCCCCCAACCTGATTTCCACGAGGAGCGATCACGATGAAAGGGATTCTGGCTATCTATCGGCGAGAGATGCAGAGCTACTTTGCCTCGCCCATCGCCTATGTCGTCATTGGATTTTTCCTGGTGATCACCGGGTACTTCTTCGCCAACATTCTCGGCATCCTCATGGAGCGCTCGATGATGGCGCAGATGCAGGCGCAGCGGTTTGGGGCCCCTCCCGACATGGATGTCGTCGGTCTGCTGATCCGCAACTTCGTCGGGATCATCGCCACCGTCCTCCTCTTCCTCGTCCCAGTGTTGACGATGGGGGTCTACTCGGAGGAGCGGAAACGGGGCACGATGGAGATGTTGATGACCTCGCCGATCACCGAATGGCAGATCGTCCTCGGGAAGTACTTCGCCTCCCTCTCGCTCTTCTGCGTCATGCTCGCGCCAACGCTGATCTATCACGTCGTCATTGCGCGTTACAGTGAGCCGGCGCTGCCCTGGCGGATCGTCGGTACTGGCTACCTCGGCATCTTCCTGATGGGCGGCGTGCTGCTGGCGATCGGATCCTTCATCTCCTCCCTCACCGAGAGCCAGATCGTCGCCAGCTTCGTCACCTTCGCCCTCTTCCTGATCCTCTGGGTCCTCGATTTTGGAGTGCGGGGAGCGACGACGCCAACGGGAGAGGTGCTCAAGTACCTCTCGATCTTGCAGCATTATGACTCATTTGCCCAGGGAGTGATCGACACAACCAGTGTCGTCTTCTACCTCTCGACGTCGATCTTTGCGCTCTTCTTGACGTTGCGCACCATCGAATCGATGCGCTGGCGACGGGCCTAGGCCATCCGCCGGGCATCCGAACAGATCCACGTCCGTGTTCCGCCAGAGAAGCGAACAGCCAAGGAAAGGTGTTATGAAGAATTTTCTTCAACAGTACAGTGGAACCGCGGGATTGATCGGAGCCTCGATCCTGCTCTCCGGATTGATCCGCTATGCGACCGGAGAGGTCTGGGATCCGATAACCCTTGGCCTGACGATTGGGGGCGGCGTTGTCGTCCTCCTTTCGTTGATCCTCAATCTGGGTCAGGTACGCGCCTCGCTGCAGGGGCGTTCCGGCAAAGGAACGGCCAACCTCAGCGGTCTGCTCCTCGCGGTGATCGGGATCCTGGTCGCCGTCAACTACCTGGGATATCGCTATCACAAGCGCTTCGACCTGACGTCGGAGGGGCTCTACACGCTCTCCGACCAGACACGGAAGATCGTCACCGGTCTCAAGACGGACATCTCCGTTCTCCATTTCGACAAGGTCGACGACCAGCAGCTGGCTGATCAGATGAAGGAGTTCAAGTCGCTCAGCCGTCGCATCAGTTTCCAGCGGATCGACCCGCAGGAGAAGCCCGATCTGGCGCGGAAGTACGGCGTCCAGCGGATGGGAGAGACGCTGGTCATCGCCGGTGACCGCACCGAGCGGCCGACCGCGACCACCGAACAGGATCTCGTCAACGCCCTGATGAAGGTCACCCGCGAGCAGCTCAAGTCGATCTGCTTCCTGACGGGCCACGGCGAGAAGGACCTTGCCGGTTCTGACGCCGAGGGCTACCAGTCGATGGACAAGGCGCTCCAGCGCGAGAACTACACGACCCGCTCGATCAACCTCGTCAGCGAGAACAGTGTGCCCGGGGACTGCTCGGTCCTGGTAGTTGCCGGACCGAAGAAGGCGCTCTTCCCGCAGGAAGAGAAGATGATCGAGACCTATCTGCGTGAGGCCGGAAAGGTCCTGCTGCTGCTCGATCCCGAGACCGATCCGGGGATGGCCGCTCTCCTCAAGGATTGGAACCTGGAGCTGCGCAATGACACCGTCGTCGATGCGAGCGGCGTCGGACGGCTCTTCGGAACGGGACCGGCAGTTCCGCTCGTCAGCGAGTACGCGAGCCATCCGATCACCCGTGACATGAGCCGAACGGCGACCTTCTTCCCGCTCGCGCGCTCCATCGGCAAGCTCAACGAGTCGAGCAATGATCAGGTGATCACCGAGCTGCTCAAGACCTCCGAGCAGATCTGGGGGGAGACGGAGCTCGTTGCGGGCCTAGCCCGCTTCGAAGATGGGTAAGACCAGAAGGGG
>JBMUAP010000178.1:0-6312 GCA_049454155.1 Blastocatellia bacterium | reverse complement strand
CCTCGCCCTTGTTCGACCAGGCGGACCATCTTGTCAAATATCAACCGGTGGGAGGAGAGGAAGAAATCGTCCGGCTTGAGCCGCTCGATGGCCTGGTTGATGACCGAGTTATCGAGCAGGATCACCCCGAGAATCATCCGCTCCGCTTCCACATTGCCGGGGAGCGACTTCTCCAGCACATACTCGCTTGGCGACTCCGGCTTGGCCGTCTTTCCAGCCCGATCTCGCCCCCCCTCTCTCGGCATATCCCCTCCCCTACCAAGCGGCTTCTCTCTATCTCTGGTCGAAAAAAGAGAGGAGCGGAGTGATCCACCGGCGCGCGACTGCACCTGGGCCATTCCGCTCCCATTCATTGACGCGAGGCAGGATCCACTCCACCTCCCGTTACATCAGCTCTCCACTCACCAGGGGAGGGCGAGACGCCTGGATCCCACCAGATCGTGGGGACTTCACGCCTCCTCGGCCGGTGCCTCCAGCTTCTCCTCAACCACAACGACACGCACAGTGGCCGTGACCTCGCGGTGCAGCTTGACTGGCACCTCTGCCTCTCCGACCTCCTTGATCGGATCCTTGAGCTGGATTCGACGTCGATCGAGATCGAAACCCTTCGCCTTGATCGCCTCGGCAATATCCATCGAGGTGACCGACCCATAGAGTACTCCGTGCTCTCCCACCTTGCGGGGGAAGGTAAGGGTCAACTCCTGGAGCATCGCGGCCTGACCTTCTGCCGCGGTCCGTTCCGTCGCTTCCTTCTTCAGGAGGGCCCGACGCTGCATCTCGATCTGCTTGACATTGCCCGGAGTGGCCTGTACCGCCAGCCCACGGGGAAGCAGAAAATTGCGACCATATCCGGGCCGTACCCGCACCATCTCACCACGTACGCCCAGATGATCGACATCTTCCTTGAGCAAAAGTTCCATCATCGCCATCTCATACACTCCTCTTCTGGTTCAGGAAGACCCGCTTAGTACTTCGAGTAGGGCAGGAGCGCCAGATTTCGCGCCCGCTTGATCGCCTCGGTCAGCTTGCGCTGCTGCCAAGCACTGATCCCAGTCAAACGGCGCGGGAGGATCTTGCCATTCTCCGCAATATACGACTGCAGCAACCGGACATCCTTGTAATCAATGTAGTCCACCTTCTCCGCAGAGAGCCGCGAGACACGACGGCGGCGAGGTCCCCCCCCACGCGAAGGTCTCCCGAATCTGCCGCCTCGATCTCCCCCATCATCAAAATTTCTGGCCATGGTCTATCGCCTCCCTTCCTGATTAGTCGAGGTCATCCGACAAGTCATCGCCGGCTTCATCGTCGTCCTGGTTGCGCGGGGTATCGCTGCCCGCAACCGTCTTTCGCTTCGCCTTCATCTTTTCCGCACGCTTGAGATCCTCATCGGTGCGAATCGTCAAGTAGCGAATGACAAAGTCTGTGACGCGTAAGCGGCGCTCCACCTCGGCAATCTCCAGTCCAGACCCTTCCAGATAGAGAATCGTGTAGATGCCTTCCTCGTATTTGTCGATGGGGTAGGCGAGCTTGCGACGGCCCCAGGGATCAACCTTGGTCACCTGTCCGCCGCGCTCCTTGACGATCGTTTCGAGTTGGGTCCACAGTTTATTGAGGTCATCTTCGACGACGTTCGGAGCCGTAATGAAGGCTACTTCGTAGGTCCTCAACGTGAATCCTCCTTATGGATAATCGAGCCAACCCCCTGAGGGGCCAGCAAGGAGAGACCGGAAGCGTTGCAGAAACACTCCGATCCAGAATAATGGAGATCATTTTGCGGGGGTCAGTTGAATGACCCCATCGCCTTTTCGATCCCCTGTGTCAAAAGAACGATCGCGGCGTCGGCTGCCCGGGAGATTGTTTCCGGCAGTGCCGTTTGTTCCGACTTGGTAAATGTACCAAGGACGTAATCGCGTGTCTCAGCCAGAGGGTGCTCAGGAGCGATCCCCAGGCGAAGGCGGGGAAAAGATTGCGTCCCCAGCTTCTCGATGATCGATTTCAGTCCGTTGTGGCCACCAGCGCTTCCGTCCCGGCGGATGCGTAACCGTCCGAAGGGGAGCGCGAGATCGTCAGTGATGACCAAAACCTGCCCGGGAGAGACGATCGGATGCTTGGCAGTTAGCGCGGCAACCGCCACTCCGCTCACATTCATGAACGTCTGGGGTTTGGCCAGAAGCAAGGGGACCCCTTCGAGCTTCCCTTGGGAGGTCAACGCTTGGCACTCCGGGGTTCGGACGGGCTTGCCCAGCCGCCGCGCGAGTTCATCCACCACCAGAAACCCATAATTGTGGCGCGTCAGCTCGTATTTCGGACCTGGATTTCCAAGGCCAACAATCAACCACACGTTGGAGGTTCCTGTCTCTTTTGCCCAATCGCCCGCTGCCCTTCCCGAAGGGGAATCCTCAGCAATGACAAACTCCGCTTCCCCAGGAAAAGACACTCCACGTGGCAATTTTCGGGAGTCCCCCAACGACTAGACGCGAATGAAATCGGCATGAATGACGGTATCCCGCACTGGGTCGAGTTGCAGCTGGGCAATCTTGACCGGAACCGGACTTCCATCGAGGTCGAGCGTGATGACCTGAGCACGACCGTGATGGCGAATGAGGGCTGCCAATTCACGCTTGGCCACCGTGCTCGCCGCGGGTGCTTGGCCACCGCCGTAGACGGTGACGGGCAGTTGCCCTGCGGCGCGGAGACGCCGTGCCGCATTCTTTCCTCTCTCTTCGCGCGAGGTAGCCTTCAAGGTAATCGTTTCAGCTTGACTCATGTCGAACTTTCTCCTCTCCACTGCTCCTTCAACTCTTCCTGACTATTTCGCTCAAAATGCTTTGCACTTGACTCAACCCTCCGCCCTACTGAACACAGCAGAGAGGGAAGCATCAAGTCATCGGACCGGTTGAGTGTGCCGAGCCGCTCCTCCACTCGTACCCACTTCATCACCAGGCTATTCCTCAAATAAAGAGGCGGCTGACCGAGGTCTCGTCGTGAATCGATTTGATCGCCTCCGCCAAGAGGGGAGCGATCGAGAGGCATTCGAACCTCGACGGCTCACACCCCTCGGGCGCAGGGAGGGAGTTGGTGTAGAGCACCTTCTCCAACGGCGATTGACGGATGCGGTCAAGCGCATTCCCAGAGAGGACCGCATGCACACAACTCGTCAAAACCCGCTGAGCTCCCTTTTGGTGGAGCGCTTCGGCGACCTTGGTCAAGGTTCCAGCGGTATCCACCATATCATCGACAATCAGACAGTTGCGCCCCTCGACTTCGCCGATGACATTCATCACTTGGGCCTCTGAGTGTCCCGGCGTCGACTTATCCCGCCGCTTGTCGACAATCGCAAAGTTGGCGTCGAGTCGCTTGGCATAGGCCCGCGCCCGTTCCGCTCCACCAGGATCCGGGGCCACGACGACGAGGTTCTCCACTGGATGAGCGGAGAGATACTCGATCATCACCGGGGCGGCATAGAGATGATCGACCGGAATATCAAAGAAACCCTGTATTTGCGGTGCGTGCAAATCAACGGTCAGGACCCGGTTCGCACCGGCAGTCGTAATCAGATTCGCCACCAGCCGTGCGGAGATGGGAATGCGCGGGCGATCCTTCTTGTCTCCCCTGGCATATCCATAATACGGGATCACTGCCGTGATCCGGTCGGCGGAGGATCGACGAAAGGCGTCGATCATGATCAGCAGTTCCATCAAGTGGGAATCGACAGGAGGGCAGGTCGACTGAACGATAAAGATATCGCCGCCACGCACATTCTCAAGAATTTGAAAATTGAACTCTCCATCCGGAAAGCGCGTCGTGTTGGCTCGTCCCAGGGGCAATCCCAGGTACTGACAGATCTCCTCCGCCAGAGCCCGGTTGGAGTTGCCAGTGAAGAGTTGTAGGGTATTCACGTTGGTTCAATCCGCAAGCGCTGGGCAAAAGACGAGCCCTTTCCCGGATGCAGCCCCCCCTCGAAAAAAACAGACCGAGGGAAAGGACGATGGGAAAGGGGATCTTTCTTGCTCTCTGCGCAGATGGGTGGCTGGGGAGGTAGGATTCGAACCTACGAATGGCGGCTCCAAAGGCCGCTGCCTTACCACTTGGCGACTCCCCAACACGGATTCCAGACGATTGGACACTCTTCCAAGTCGTGAAGAGTTTTCAGTCCCTGAACTTTCGACAATTGAAGACGCATCAAAACTTGCTCAGAGCCAGGACTGCTCAACATCTTTTATCAGCGTCTTGCAGTTGTGACTGCTGACCCAAGTTCTACTCCCACGACTGCCAAAACCTTAACGTAGAACGACACTCGATCGGCAATCCAGGGGAACGATCTTTACTTGAGACTTAAAACTTTAATCTGCCTGCAGAGCCCTCTTCAAAATTGTGGAGTATGACTTGGCCGATGCCGCCTGAAGAGAACTGCTCGACAGCCAGGCAGAGATTCACACCGCCAACGGAAGCACTGCGCGATATTGTTCCCGGGAGAACGTCGACACAGGAGTTTGCCACCAACCCGATTGTTGACAGAAGCGGATCGCTTCTTCACGAGCTGGGATGTTGTCAAAGATCGCAACCAAAGATGATCCACTTCCCGAGAGAAGCGCCCCCGACGCCCCACAGGCAAGAAGCGACTCTTTCACCTCTCGGAGAAGGGGAAACCGGGGGTAGACCGCTCTTTCCAGATCGTTGCAGAGCCAATGAGCGATCTTTCTCTGTGAGCATTGGCTCTCCTCCTTGAGGTTCCCCTGTGAAACATACGCCACCTCAAAAGAAAGAGGCATCATACTGATCGGGCCAGGAATTGTCAACTCGGGCGGCAGAGAGCCATAGACTTCGCGCGTCGGCACGGGAAGGCCAACATTGACGAGGAGGAGCAGGGGGGCGGAGAGTTCGGGCATTGGATAGACCTCATCGCCACGGCCCACGCCCAGAGCGGTTCCACCGAGCAGGAAGAACGGGACATCCGCGCCCAAGCGGCTGGCCAAGCGAAAGAGTTCGCGGGGAGGGAGGGATACCTCCCAGAGGGATTGGAGCGCCAAGAGGGTGACCGCCGCGTTGCTGCTTCCGCCTCCGAGGCCGCCTGCCATTGGGATCCGCTTCTCGATCTCAATCTGCACGCCCTCTTGCACGCCTACCGCTTCCCGGAGCAGGGAGACGGCCCGGTAGACGAGATTCTCCTCCCCGAGGGGAACGCCAGGATGGTCACAGATGAGGGATGTCCCTGCCTCACTTCGTCGAAAGTGCAGCCGATCGGCAAGGTCGACCGTCTGGAGGAGGGTCCTCAATTCGTGATATCCATCCGGACGCTTTCCGAGGATTTCGAGCGTCCAGTTGATCTTGGCGAAGGAAGGCAGGGTGAGGGTCATCTCTGTTGCGGCCTTGTTCCTGATGGATGGTGGCGGACCTACTCTGGACAGCGCCACGTGTTGTTGCTGAGCGTCCGATCGACGATCGAAAAGGGGGCGGTCACGGCTGTTCGACGAACCCGTGCCTCTCCAAAGAAGGTGGACGGCCCAAAATGGGCCTGTTCGACCAGTGCCGTCACCAGTTGAGCAGCGAGGTTGACCGTATGTCCCCGGCGAATGATCGCGCCTCGACCCGTTGATGAAAAACCGAACGGGCCACATTGGGTGACAAAGTAGTCCCCCGTCAGCGAATTGAAGAGAAGAAAGTCACCGGTTCGATCGTCTTGAATCCCGAAGTCATATTGCTGGAGGACGGTCGAAGTATGGGGAGCGGGAGGGGGATCTTGGACATTTCCCACCCGGTCCTGCGCCACACTATAGAAGGCATACTGAGAGCCCAACTGTCCGGTAAAGGTGGCGGAGGTACTGGTGGTCTCGCTCAGCCAGGGTTGGAATGGCCCCCGGTTGGTTGAGACAAAGATGGTGTAGTGGGCAATGCCGGAATCGTGATCGACTCCCGACCAGCGAAGGTTGAAACGTGTCTCTTGTTGTACGACGGGGACGGCCTCGACGCGGCTGACCGGTTTTGCGCTATCGATCTGGTTGCTCCACGGCTTGGCCTGAATCGGTGGCCGGTCATCGTGATAGATGACCGCTTGGCTTCGTACCGTCGCGCCTGATGCCAGATCCCCGCGCGGCTGCACGACGAAGAGGACGCTTCCCGCTCCCTGCGGAGAGGGCTGATTGGGCGGGAGAAGGCCTGTCTGGGGATCTGCCACCGGCTGGCGCGTCACGGGGTCGATCGAAAAGAATCGCCACGTGGCCAGCCCTGTCCGGGAGTCGAAATCGGCGACCATCCGGATCATCAACGCCCGGGCAGGACGCAGATCAAACTCCCTCGTGTAGTGGTGGAGAC
>JBMUAP010000177.1:0-6313 GCA_049454155.1 Blastocatellia bacterium | reverse complement strand
CGTAGAGGAGCGCGCCGCCCATTCCCAGCAGGCTGCCGATGCCCGCCAGGAGCGCACCTTCCCGGAGGAAGAGCCAACGGACTTGACGACCGGAAAAGCCGAGTGCCGAGTAGAGCCCGACCTCCCGCGCCCGCTGCTCCAACCCCAGCCGGAAGAAGAGGGCGACGAGCAGCAACGCCGACGCCATCAGAAAGAAGCTGAAGTAGCTGAAATAAGCGCCAAAATCGGTTGCTCCCCGCGAAGCGGCGAGATTCTCCGCCCGCACCGATTGAACGGTTACGCCAAAGGCCAAGGGATCGAGCGCACGACGAAGGCGTTCTGCGAGGTCTTTCTCCGATATGGCAGAGGTCTCACCGAGTGGCCCCTCCGGCGGGATGAGACGCAGCGAGGTCAGGCGACCATGGCGGGTCGTCCAGAGCGCTTGGCCTTCGGTGAGAGGAAGATAGGCCTTCGGCGTCGTTCGGTACTGGTCCCAGTACTCCTCATCGACCTTCCGGATCCGGCCGAGATCGAGCGGAAAGGGAGGATCCCAGTCGGAGAGGCTCTCCGACCCGGTAATTCCAGGATATTCCGGCACGAGGTTGCGGTCAGCGGCCAGCCCCTCGAGCGGTGTGATCCCGGCGAGCTGGAAAGTCGTCGTCGCCGTGCCGAGCGTTCCATCCTCGCGCCAGAGGTAGTAGTCGAGCGAAACAAGGTCCCCAGGTCGCGCGTCGAGTTCGCTGGCTGTCCATTGGTTGAGCACCAGCGGAGGATGGGCATCAACCCCATTCCTGGAAGATTCTGGAGTAGTGGCTTTGGTGACGGGAAGAAGTGCGGGAGGTACCGCCGCACTTCGGGTGGCCGCGTGCGGGATTTCGAGTGCGGTCACCAGGGAGTAGGGGACCTCCCGCTCTCCCCGGCGAATCGTGTTTGCCAAGTAGGTCAGAAACGAAGCGGTCTCAAGGCCAAGCTCACCGGCCGTCTTGCGTACCTGCGCCGCAATCGGCTCCGGGAGAACCCCACTGGCACTCTCCACCGCCCAAGTTCCAGCCGAGTCGACCCGACGCAGACGAAGGCCGAGGTCGGAGAGGGCAAACCGTTCCCGGACGAGGCGCTCCCCTTCCCGCACGACGATCGCCGCCTCGGCAGGCCCCGGTCGCGCCGCCAGAAGCAGGGCGTTGACAAGGTCATCCTGATCCAGATTGCGCTGGACGCGCCCGAGCGGCAGGAAGACGGCCCGAACCATTCCCTGACTTGGCTGGAGGGAGAACTCGCCCAACCGCTCCGGAGCGAGAACCTCGCGAACCGTCACCCGCATTGTGCGGCCTGCGTCATCCTTGCGGCCGAAGAGCGATTCCAGTGGAATCGGCGAGGGCTTCTCGACGCGCACCACCAGGGAGTCTCCTGCCTCCAAGCCCAGCTCGGCCGCCAAACCACGACTGATCAGCGCTTCGTTCCCCTCCGGAGTCGCCACCTCCACCCCGTGAAATTCCCAGAAGCGTTGATCCACGCCGTAGACGGCGACGCCCCCCGCACGGGCCTGGGTCTCGTCCTCGAGCGCCAACCCGGTCAAGGCGATCAGCGGAGCTGCCGCGACAAGCGGAGACCGATCTCCCATCCCGGCCCGCACCTCCTCGGCCAGCCGCTCCCGAAAGAAGCTCGTCCCCGCGACCACCAGATCCGTCCGACCAAGCCGCGCAAGGGCCAGTCCCCGCAGGCTCTCCCGCACCGAATCCCCCACCACCAGCGCCCCCGCGAGGACGGCCACGGCTGTGGCCACTCCGGCGACCACTGCCAAGTTGGTTCGCCGGTAGTAGAGGAGGTTGCGTTGGAGCAGGGAGAGGATCGTCATGGTCGCTCTGGTCAGGAGGCGGGCTGGAGGGCTCCTCCACGCATCTGGTAGTGGATCGGAAAGCGGGCCGCCAACTCGGCGCTGTGGGTCACAACCAGCAGGATCGTCTGTTCCCGTCGGTGGAGGTCGAGGAGAAGGTCGGCGACGGCCGCGGCCGAGGCCGGGTCGAGGTTTCCCGTCGGCTCATCACAGAGCAGGAGTCGAGGCGAGCCGATCAGGGCACGGGCGATCGCCACCCGCTGCTTCTCACCACCAGAGAGCTCCGCCGGTCGATGGTCGAGTCGATCGAGAAGCCCGACGGCCCCGAGAAGATACCTCGCCCGCGATTCCCTCCCCCCCTCCTCCGCCGGTCGGACCAGTGTCGGAATCAGCACATTCTCCAACACTGTACACTGCGGCAGCAGGTGATGATCCTGGAAGACAAACCCTACCTGACGGTTTCGATAGGCCGCCAGCTCCCGCTCATTCAACTGATATGGATTCTGGCCATCGAGGCGGATCTCCCCTTCCGTGGGGGGCTCGAGTCCTCCGAGGAGGTAGAGCAAGGTGCTCTTGCCGCTCCCGGAAGGTCCCGTAATCGCCACGGCGTCTCCGGGGCGGAAGGTGAGCGTCACCTCGCGCAAGATCGAGAGCGGACCTCGCGCCGTCGGGTACTCCTTGCTGACCTGCAACACTTCCAACACTTCGTTGCTCCTCGACGTCAAGACAGCGACGCGTAGAGATCGACCGCTTGCGATGCCATCCGGGCGACCGGGTAGTGCGCTCTCACCCCGGCCCAACCTGCCCGGCCAAGATCACGCGCCCATTCCGGATTGCGGGTCAGTTCGAGCAGAGCCTGCGCCAGGGAGGAGGCGTCATTCGGCTCAAAAAGGATCCCACCACCTGTCCGCTCGAGAATCTCCGGAAAGGCTCCCCACCGTGGCTGGACCACTGGAACACCGCTCGCCATCGCCTCGAGAACCGGCAACCCTTTCGGTTCGGCATAGGTCGTCGGCATTGAGAGCAGGTCGATCTCCCGGAAGAAACGGAGCTTCGCCTCCCGGTCGAGTGCTCCCTGGTAGGTGAACTCATCGGCCAAGCCAGCCGCGGCGAGTCGCTCCTCCTGGGCTCGCAGATAGCCCCGATGCTCTGGGGCGAGATACCCCGCCGCCAGGAGTCGGGCCGGGGGGAAGTCCGCCCGTTCACGCAGCTGACAGTAGGCCTCCACCAGCAGGTGCAATCCCTTCTCTGGCGCGATCCGCGCGAAGTAGCCGATCGTCCAAGGGCGCTCTGTCAACGGCCTGCGGCCCGCCTCTGCCTGGCCTTCATAATCCTGCAGGTTGATTCCCAAGGGGACGACGTGGATCTTTTCGCGGGGGATCGTCAGATAATCGGCCATGAAGTCGGCGTAGAAGGTGCTGACCGCCAGGAAGGCATCGACCGACTCGGCATGCTCGCGAATGAGGGCAAGTGCCTGACGACGAAACGGCTCACGCAGTCCTTCCAGAAAGAGATCTTCGCCCTGGAGTGTGCAGCAGATCGGCCCGCCGATTGCATCCCGAATTGGCTTGGCCAAGCCGAGCAGCATCGAGTTCTGCATATCGACGACGTCATAGGGCGGCTGACCGGCCCGCACCTGCCCCCGGAGCCAGTCGATCAGTTTGGCAATCTCCTTGCGCTGACGGCCCTCCCTCCCCTGGAGGATCGAGAGTGTCAGCTGCCCGAGGGAGTCCGGATCGACCGCGATCGATCGCTTGGAGGCGGCCCGCAAGGCCACTCCTGAATCCCACAATCGATCGAGCCATCGCGGAGTATGGCGGAAGAGCGCACTGTGCTGCTCGAGGTAGACACTGATCCCCCCGAAGAAGACCTTCTCCTGGCTGACACTCGGCTCGTCCGTCAGTGGGGGAGTGTAGAGTGGCTGGAGCGTGACGTCGTGTCCTTGGCGCAGGAGTTCCGTCGCGAGAGCGTTGTCTCGCAGACAACTGCCGCAGTACATGCCTGCGGCCCCGGCTGTCAGGTAGAGAATCCGCATTCCAACCCTACTGTCATCGGACGTAACTGCTCACGGCATTGACGAACTTCCAGGTATCCTTCGGTCTAATCATGGCAACCCAAGCTGACCCAAGTTTGTCGTTCGTTGGCCAGTCCAGTTTCTCAATCTTCTTCTCGGTGATCTCTGTCTTTCTGATGCCATTTACCCGTACGTTGCCACATAGCAAAAGTCGTCCTGATCTTCTTCTCAGTGTTCTCTGAGCCTCTGTGGTGAAATCATCTCTTCCGTTCTGGCGTTGATTACTTGTTGGCCCAGCCCACTTCCCGACCTTCTTTTCCGTAAGTAATTACCATCGGATGACCTGCCGCCTCTCGACCTCCCCGCTTACGCTCCTGCACGTTGAAAAGCGCGCCGGGCATAGAGATGCTCAAAGAGATTGCCTTCGTGCGGCTGATCCCACGCGATCTTCATCGTCGGGATCGACCCGATGTTGAGACGATCGACGTGCGGCGAGGCAATCAACCGCTGGATGAGGTCTGGATCCTCGGTCAATGCCGTCACGACCAGTGTCGGTCCGAGTACCTCCGGGATCTCTGCCGGATCGACCTCGACAACGCTCGCAAACGGAAAGAGAAACTCTCGATTGGCCATCGGATGGTCAGGTCGCTCGCAATGCACGATCGTCGGGAGAAGGTAGGTCGCGCCATCCTTCGTCACCAACCGCTCGCCGCGCACCGCCGCACTGACGTCGGTCGCCCCTTCCTCCCGCAGCCCGGAATCGACCAGCTTCGAGATCCGCCCCGCCACATCGGGATTGGCAAAGGGGGCGAGCAGCGCCTGCGGATCGGTCACCGCGCGCGGCACGATCTCGGCGACCCGGCGAGCCAGCGCCTCGGCGATCTCCCGCCCATGGCGCGGCGTCCAGACGCCCGAGGCGTTGATGCACGACCGCCCCCCATTCTCGGTGATCGAGGCGACCATGACATCAAGATGCTGTTCCCAGTTGTCGACCCAATCCTCGCCAATGACGATCTTGGTGTAGCCCGTCCCGTGCAGCTCAATCCGGGAGTCGTTAGCGTAGCGCCCGACCGAGGCCGAATCGCCAAAGAACATTCCACGCCCGCAATGCTGCAGGATCGCCCCCGAGCCTCCGTGATCGGTCGGATAGTAGCTGAACGCCGCCGCCGGCACTCCCGCCCGGATCAGTGCCTGGGTAATCCGGTATGGCGACCAGGGCTCGGCACTCCCCGGCTTGAGAACCAACGGGATCTTCATCGCAATCGACGGAATCCAGAGCGAATGGACCCCGGGGGAGTTGCTCGGAAGAATCACCCCCAGTGAGCTGGTCCGCGGATAGAAACTGACGGCATGCCCTTCGTGTACCCCAAAGCCGCGGTCAAGAATCTGGGGATCGAGTCCCCGGGTCAACCCGGCGAGCACACTCCCCATCTCGGCCATGACCCCGCTGATCTTGGTCATGTTCTTCCGGACGAGAACGTGGGGCATCCCCGTTGTCGCCGACAACTGCGCGACATACTCGTCTGGGCTCTGCGACTCCTCCCCGACCGGCAGCGTCGCCGTCATGAAGTAGTCGGCAGCCTGTCGACACATGGCGATCAACTCTTCCGTCGAAAGGGCCGCGAGGGCCTTGCGTCCCGTCTCCTGGTCGAGCAGGTCACGCCGGATCAGCCCGGCATTGGCTTGGCTGATCTCGACGAGTGGCTCGCGCGTCCGGAAGTCCGGGACTCGCGCCAAGTCAACACTGCGGTACGGCTCTCCGTGTCGTAGAATCGGTATGTGTAACAAGGCAATCCCCTCCCTCGGTTGATTCCTTCCCTGATCCTCTTCAAAGAAGAAGGAAAAATGCTAGTAGACTCCTTCAACGACCGACGTGGCAAAGCGCGAGAAGGGCCGGACGTTCCGCACCCCATCCCACGGGTAGGCGGCGCAAGGGGGCTCCCGCTCGGCCTCGTCCCGCTCGAGGAACCGCGGCATGAAGAACTCACGCGTCAAGGTAGTCAAGCGAACCCGCCCCGTTTCACCATAGCCCACCACCCGCGTCGGCTCGTCGGGATCGACGACCTCGATGATCGCCCGCGGTGTCGGAGGGTAGTAGATGATCGCGTAGTTGTCTTCCGGCGTGAACGGTTTGTGCACGGCCAAGCCCATCAGCGTATTCCCGTAGGTCGGGGCAAAGTAGGCCCCTTCCATCAGCTCCTCCTGGGCGAAGCGGTGAAACTGGGGGGTCATCTCCGTCCCCCCACAGAAGACCCCGGTGATCCCTGCCTTCTTGAGGGAGATCTTCTCGCAGAGGGCTTCGAGGAGCTTCGGCGTCGCAAACATGCACTTGACCGAGTCGTTCGCTTTGAGGATGGTCAGGGCTTGATCGATGACGTGCGATTTGTACTTCTCCATCATCTGCATCTCGCCCCACTTGATCAACTTGATGCCCCAGCGGGGATCAAGGTAGACGCAGAAGGACATCCCTCCGCGATGCTGGGCGAGAT